>JAOUKM010000005.1 GCA_029882535.1 Candidatus Bathyarchaeota archaeon | reverse complement strand
AAGCCGTCTTTTTCAAGTTGTGGCTTGAAAAATTCCATACCTTTACGTGCTATGAAGCCCATTTTGTTATAGTCGATAACTCCGCCGAAAAAGCCTAACGCTATTGGCTTGAGACCGTACTTTGCGAGCTTGTCCTCTAAGGCAATCTTTCGTGTTTTTGCAACGTCATCTGTCTTGCCTTCTCTTTCAAAAAACGTTTTCATTGTAGAGGCAAACAAAGCCAGCTTTTTGCCTTTGAATTCCTTCCTGAAATTTTTCAGAAAATCCTCAGCCTCACTTGCCCATCTGCAATTTCCCATGCCACTGCCTACAATGATTAAGTCATATTCTGATATGTCTTTGATTTTTTCTTCTTTCAGGTTAATTATCTTGGTATCAAAGTCTTCCTCTCTTAATATCTTGGCTATTTCCTCTGAGGTTCCAGTTGTTGCTCCATAGCGTGTGCCGTATGCAATTAACGCTTTCAAAAATAACACCAAAAGCAAAATTCCACCCAAGGGTAATAAACTTTTCAGTCCCACCTTGTAGCGCGCGCATTTTTGAGATTGCGCGGCTTCTTTCGGGTTTTTGTTTGTTTAAGAGAATATTTAATGTTACAAAAAACAGAAAAGTAAGGATTACAGTTGCGAACAATGACAGTATGTTATTGGGGCTAATCTTCCTGTTTAGGCCACTTCCATGCAAGCCAGACAATCAATGCGGTAGCCACAGCTTGTGAAACCCACAGTAGTATGCCATGAGCGGTCAGAGCGTCAGCCATACTCATGAGGCTGAGGGCAGTAAAGACTATTCCCGCAATGATGTTTGCCCAACGATTCGCTTTATACTTCAAAGTGAGGGACACCACAATCATAACCAATGGTGCCCACGCTTCGATTGCGCCAACTAGCAAGATTTCAGGTCCTATTTCCATGCCTAGAACTTCTCCCGCCATTATCCCCTCTAATACACCTTCCTCCATAAACATAATTATCGTGAAGGTCAACGAAGCTAAGGCCTTAAATATCCACAGCCCTGCAATCTTTATCTTCACATCTTCCATAATCTTATCACCTCCATTAGAATGAAAATAAACAGTGTTACATGTTTGCTGATTCAGTTTTTATGGCTTGTGGAACAAACTTCAAGGAAATTATTAAAGCTCTAAAACATCTTACTGATAAACGATGAGAGAAATGTTCATTGTAACTTACACTTATAAGGTGTCCAAAAACAAGGTTGATCAATATCTTGACATAGAGAGAAGAGCTAAAAAAGTCTACCTCAAACACGGCTGTATAGGCTATGAAGTGTTCAAGAGTGATAATGGCTGGTTCTTGGAAATCAACAGATTCATAAATGCAGAGCATTATGAAAACGTTGAGAAATCTGTAGGTTCAGACCCTGAAATAGAAATATTATGGAAAGAATTCTGCTTTATCGTAGAAAAAGAAAAGATCGCCACGAAAAAATATGAACAAGTACTTTAATGATTAAAACATCTTAACCGCTCGCCCTTCTGGAAAAACTTCACTCTAGTAAGGCAGGAACCGGGCACTCATCTTCCTAATAGGACTAATCAGGCTTTGCTCTTTCTTCTGTACAAAGAAACTACCCAAAATAGTGCCTATTACAAAAGTGACACAAGCAAAAATCTCACTATTAAAACTCCTAAAAACAACCACATAGACAACCTCAAGAACCACCAAACAAATCAAAGCCACAATACCAAACATGACCCCGTAAACCACACTACAAACCAACATGTCAAAGGAACAATTCTCTAATCGCCCTTTCGCCTCACTATCATCTAACAATCTATCTACACAACGTCACCAAACCGCAAACTAGTAACAACTTTTTCAACTTAGCAACTCATATAAGACACTGAAAAAGAACATTAGCAGCTTACAATAAAACCAGATCGCACAATGTACCACAAGAAAGGAGTCGACTGTTACATAAAACAAGAAAAGAATAAAATAGCAATAAAAGTTGACATTACCTTACTGCATCTATAGAAATGATTGACTTCTCCTGCATGCGTTCAGATGCATACTCTGCTAAAGTCTTAAACTCTTCATCACCCAAAACATGCTTTGCACGTGCTAAAATCTCCAAACAAACTTCCTTGAACACCAAGTCAGCACATCCCGCTTTAGCATCGTCAATCAACTCCTTACAAGCCTGAAATAAAGCACTGTTCAAACGATTACACCTCAACTAAAAAAGTCAAAGCAATAAGCCATTAACCTTACGACTCCAAAATTCGTATTCAAAATTCGCTTATTATGTCCGATTCAGACACATAATTAATGTTTAATAATTGTTCAGAAAGTAGTCACATGGAAGACAAAGGAAGCAGAGTTGGAAAGACGAATGTTTATTCAAAAATGCAAGGCACAAGTCGCAGAAGAAAATGGCACAACGTACTCATAATAAATGCGTGTGCAAAGTTTGTTTGGTTGGAGCTAAGCTTTGGAGAGGAAAGGCTTCAAGTTGTGAAATTACCATTTTCGAGGAAATAGGGAAAAGAATAAACGAGTTATTCATGATGAGGGACCAAACAGAGAAACCTTAGAACTTCAGTCCCTTCATTCCTAAAGTGGTGCATTTCGTTCGGCGGAATAAAAACTACATAGTTAGGGCCAACTTTTTTTCGTTGGTCACCACAGACAACTAAACATTCACCGTCCAAAATGAAAACCTCATGCTCCCACTTGTGAGAGTGATGGGGAGAATGACCTCCAGGAGCGATTTCGAAACAACGCATAGCAAAGTGATCGGCGCCGTCATTCTTAGTTATTAGCCAACGAACTTTAGCTCCCTCGGCACTGCATTCGTTCACCTCGTCCACTTTTACTTCCGAATAATGTAGTGCCTTGAATCCCATATAAATCACGTATTCACAAGAAAAGAGCGCCGTATTTAAAACTAACCCAACTCTCCAAGCTAACATGTATCGGTTTTTGATATATGTTTTCTGTGAGAACATTGGCTTAATTAGTGAAAAGTGTAGTTTTCTTCTAGAATTGTTATCTAGAGGGTTTGTCTATCGTGGCTAGGAAAAGTGTTACCGTTTGGATCTTGGGGTGTTTGACTTTTTTAGCTGGGTTACATGCTCTAGATGGTTTTTTATTGCTGAAAGGCAGCGAGAATGAATCTTTACTTTTAACGGTTTATCCGTTCAGTGAATTGTTAGGAGCCATCGACCCAACTCTATATTTATTCTGTTCATTAGTAGCAGTATTCTTGCTTTGGGGTGGAACGACGGTGGTGGCGTTGCGAAATCCCATTGAAACTTTTTTGGGGAAAGTGTTGGAAGACGGAAAAAAAGAGAATCAAGCTGACGTGGAGCTGTTGGAGGCTAGGACGAGTATTTTGGAGATGATGAGTGAAACTTTGGCGAATAACAGTAAGTTGTTGGCTGGCTTGCGAGACATTGTTTTTAATGTGCGTGGTGAAGTTTTGAGTCTTGAACCCTTGAAAAAAAGCGTGGAAGCGTTAAAAGGTGATGTTGGAAGTTTGAAGAAGATGATGAAGCGTTTGGAGAGGGAGGTTAAGAAGTATAAGTTGTGTCCAGCTTGTGGGCGGGAGGTTTTGGCGGAGTTTAGGTTGTGCCCGTATTGTGGTGAGAATTTGTTAAAGCCTGCTGTGGATAGCGGGGCTGTGATGTTGGCAGCTTTGCCTGTGTTGCGTGTTAAGAAGAAGGGAGCGAAGTAGGAGTGTGTGTTTGGTGTGATTGAGAGACTATTCTATTAGGAGCCAAATAGATAACGTGTTTGAAGGTTTGTGTTTTGTTTGTAGTCTCTTTTTTTGGGAAGCTGTGTTGTCTGGTATTTGTGTGTGGTTAAAATTTTGTTTGGATTGTTATTTTTTGGCTGTAATGTTTGAGGTTTATGCAGTTATGAGTGGTTCAACGTATGAAAATAGTTGAAATTTGTGGAAAAATTTAAAGCGGAAAGATATGTTAGTATTTGTTGGGTTGGCTGAGAAGGGGAGAAATTGGGATGAGTATAGATTCTGAGGAAAGTGGCGAGAAACCGAGAACTAAGGCGTCGCCGTGGACAAAGAGTATTATTTGTATCAGCGCGTTCATTTGTTCATTTGGTTTCTTAGTGATTCTATTGGTTGCTATACGTACTTTTGCTTAAAACCCACTACTCTCTGCTGAATGCTTGGGTGTCTTATGCATTATTGGAAAGGATGTAGGTAGGATGAAACAAAACAGCAAGTTGAGAGGAATGATTCGATGGGTGAGCGTTGAAATCGGATTACTTATCTTATCGCTTGCGTTCGAAATGTCCTTCTTCTTTAGCAGAATCATAGATGAACCTTGGCGTCTTGTTATGATGCTCGAAGCGAACCCAAATGCTACTGGGGTTACATACGGGGTACGTTTCTTCTTTTGATTTTACCTCCAGCAGTAGGCTTCGTGGTTAGCATCATCGGATACTTGAGAGAGGAAA
Organism: Candidatus Bathyarchaeota archaeon; assembly: GCA_029882535.1. Classification (NCBI taxonomy): domain Archaea; kingdom Thermoproteati; phylum Candidatus Bathyarchaeota; species Candidatus Bathyarchaeota archaeon. The sequence continues at coordinate 56,361 of JAOUKM010000005.1, read as the reverse complement.
AATCTCCAACTGGAGTTCTTGAATTGCGGCTTCCCCTAATGGTTTTCGGCGCCTTTTTCTTTCTTTGGGGAATCTTGTGGCTTCGATGGTTGAATACCTCTTATTACGATGCTTTACATGAGGCAGAAGTTTCCAGTTCATTGGACCTTGCAGCTCCCATCCTAGCGATTCACGTAACAGCATCAGTAGGCGCAATCCTCTGGCTATTTGCAGGCACCCTCTTCATACTTTCGCCCATGTTTAAATTGCTGCTAAATAAAAAAGGAAAAACTGCTAAATTTTTTTGCATAATATGATAAACAACTCTTACCTTAAATCACCTATAAACTGTTAATTCGCCAAAGCTCTAATCGAAAAAATTATTAAACAATAAAATATAAATAGCTATTTTGAAAAAAAGCGACAATTATAGTTTGGATTGACTGATAATAAATACGAATTTTACGATCATTGGTGTTTTTCTGTCAGTTCTTGGCGGCTTACTTTCTATTATTGATTTTACTGTCGTTTTTGCTAAGATTTTGACTGGTTCAGTTGGTGTCTCGTTAGAATATTTAGTTGCGTGGTATATTCTAGGTGTTGGTCTTGCATTTTTAGCAATTTGCGGGGCCGTATTAGTGTTTAGAGGGCACAAGTTCGGTGGTTACATTATTATAATTTCGTCACTTGCGTTTCCTCTGAGCTTTCTCTTACATATAATCATGTACAAGTATTATGTCCCGATACCGCTGTTTTACTATTACCCATTTTTAGCTTCACATTGGCTTCTACTAAGTCTCATAGGTGGGATCTTGGCTTTGCCACGGAAAGGCGAAGTAATACCTGATGTGAGTGGGAAATATGAAGACAAAAATAAGTAGAATATGTGTGATCGCTTGCTATTGTTGAAATGGAGAAAGTTGTGGCAACTCTCTATCCTCATCTTTCTATATCATCCACATCGCTTTAACATAGCAAATATAAGCAACCCTTCAATATACAAATCCACATTCAGAAAGGAAAAAGCCAACATGAGCACCGCAACCAAAACCACAACCATGATACAAACACCCATCTGCACCAGCTGCAACCGCACTATACCCCCAGGCACAAAAGTCACAAAATTCAACTGCCCAAACTGCGGCGAAATAACCATCTGGCGATGCCAAAAATGCCGCAAATTCGGACGCCATTACAAATGCCCAAAATGCGGATTTATGGGGCCATGAACATGGCGAACATAGTAATCAGTTTCAAAATCTTTCCAACGGGGATAGAAGTAGACTTTGAGAAACTGCAAAAACAAATAGAGAGAGCCCTTCCACACCAAGCAAAAGTTTATGCTAACTACCAAACTGAACCCGTCGCTTTTGGTCTAAACGCTCTAATAGCCCACATTCAAATTCCAGAGGACGAAACAGGTATCCTAGACAAGGTAGAACAAAACATAGAAAAAATTCCAACGGTAAGCCAAATCCAGACGCTCATGGTAAGAAGAACGCGCTGACACAATCGTTGATTTGTAACATTTATAAGTTACACAACCCTTTTCGACTTCGTGTAAACTTCACACTTACCCAAAAAAGAAGGCACAAAAATGAGTGAAATACAACTCCGCGTAGGAGACGCAAAACAACGAGACGTAGGCCGCGGCATAGCCCGCCTAGACCAAAAAACCATGCAAAAACTCGGCATAAGCGCTGGCGACGTAATAGAAATCACCGGCAAACGCACAACCAGCGCCATCGCATGGCCTGCCTACAGTGAAGACCAAAACCAAGGCATAATCCGCATAGACGGCTTCACACGCAAAAACGCAAGCGTTGCCATAAACGAATACATCGTAGTTAAACAAGCCACTGTGAAGAATGCTACAAGCGTAGTTCTGGCACCTGTCGACATGCGCCTAAACGTAGATGAAGACTTCATGAACTTCGTCAAAAACCGCCTAATGGAACGCACCTTCGTTGAAGGCGATACGACATTAGTCATGATGCTTGGCCACGCTATACCTTTCACTGTCACCAAAAGCCGCCCTCACGGAATAGTCCGCATCACCAAAGACACACACTTCCAAATCCTCAACGAACCATCCCCAGAAACAAAAGGTGTCCCCCGCACCACTTACGAAGACATAGGTGGCCTCCACGAAGAAATGCAACGCGTACGAGAAATGGTAGAGCTACCCTTGCGACACCCAGAACTTTTCCAACGCCTAGGCATAGAACCACCAAAAGGCGTCCTACTCCACGGACCACCAGGCTGCGGCAAAACCTTGCTAGCAAGAGCAGTGGCAAACGAGTCAGAAGCAAACTTCTGCTCCATAAACGGCCCAGAAATAATGAGCAAATTCTACGGCGAATCAGAAGCAAGACTGCGGGAAATCTTCCAGCAAGCACAACAAAACTCTCCAAGCATCATATTCATCGACGAGTTGGATGCAATCGCACCGAAAAGGGAAGAAGTCACAGGCGAAGTTGAAAGACGAGTAGTCGCTCAGCTACTAGCTCTAATGGACGGCTTGAGCGGAAGAGGAAACGTAATCGTCATAGGAGCCACCAACAGACCCGGAGCCCTTGACCCCGCACTTCGAAGACCAGGACGCTTCGACCGAGAGATAGAAATAGGTGTCCCAGACAAGAAGGCACGCCACGAAATCCTGCAAATTCACACCCGCGGCATGCCCCTCGCAGAAAACGTTGACTTGAAAAAGTTAGCTGAAACGACCCACGGCTACACAGGCGCAGACTTGGCGGCCTTAGGTAGAGAAACAGCAATGAAATCTTTGAGACGATATCTGCCAGAAATTAACTTAGAAGAAGAACGTATCCCCCCAACCGTTTTAGAGAAGATGGATGTACGCATGGAAGACTTCCTCAACGCCTACAAAGAAATCACCCCTACTGCCATGCGAGAAGTATACATAGAAACACCCACAGTGAATTGGACTGACGTAGGTGGATTAGAAGAAGTGAAACATGAACTAATAGAAGCAGTTGAATGGCCTTTGAAAAACCCCGAAGTTTTCAGCCGATTGGGCATAAGACCACCTAAAGGGATTCTCCTATTCGGACCACCAGGCTGTGGCAAGACAATGCTAGCAAGAGCAGTAGCAACAGAAAGCGAAGCAAACTTCATCACAATAAAAGGCCCAGAAGTCTTCAGCAAATGGGTCGGAGAATCAGAAAAAGCCATAAGAGAAGTATTCCGCAAAGCAAGAATGGCCGCGCCAGCAGTAATTTTCTTCGACGAGTTCGACTCTCTCGTACCTAGAAGAGGCATGGGATTCGCTGACAGCGGCGTTACAGAACGCGTCATCAGCCAACTTCTAACAGAAATGGATGGCATACTAACATTGGAAGACGTAGTTGTCCTTGCAGCCACAAACCGACCTGACATCATAGACCGCGCCGTGTTGCGGCCGGGACGCTTCGACAGACTCATATATGTGCCAGAGCCAGACGAAAAGGCGAGATTAGAGATTTTCAAGATTTACACCAAAGACATGCCTTTGAAAGAAGATGTTGACATAAACTCTCTAGCCAAAATTACAAAAGGCTATAGCGGAGCAGATATTCAAGCACTATGTCGCGAGGCAGCGTTAAACGCGCTGAGAAAGAGTATAACTTCAAAAATAGTAACACTAGCAGACTTCAAGGAAGCTGCAAGCAAAATAGGTCCAACTATTTCACCTGATATGGAAACATGGTATAAAGGATTTATTAAGCAGGTGAGACAGGTGCGGAAGCCTACGACACCTGTGGCATAAAAGAGGTGTTTAAATGACAAGCGAAACATGGAGACCCCACCCTCTTCCTACAGTTATCGTAGAATTACTACAACGCAAAGGGTCTGCAACAGACACTGAACTTTACGATATGATCAAAGAAATCTATGGTGACTTGGGATTTAATGCCTTAAACAGGGAGTTAATGCGACTGGAAATTGAGGGCAAGATCCACGTTTCTGCTTTAACAAGAGGCAAACGACGAGTGGAATTGTTAAAAAAGAGCAGACAGCATTAAGCCAAGGAAAAACTATGTCTTCGTATGCCTTCTTTCCTTTATTTTGAGGCTTCTCTAGAGAAGTCTCTTGCCGCTCGTTTCGCCGTAGCACCTAGTTTAGTTGAAGGAGTGTAAGCCCCGCCAGTGAAGGTAAAGCCGCATTTTCTGCATTTCCAAATTCCAATGCTTTGGCGTTTAACAGCAGGTGCGTTGCATTGGGGGCATCTATATCGTTTTTTGGTCTCTGTTACCACTTCAATGTATCTTTTCCTTACTGTTGCACCATATCGAACCCCCAAGCCTCCTGTTGGTCCGATCTTTTTTGTTCTTCCCATCATCCTTTCACCACTAACTTACGTATTTCCGAAGCTTTTTCTTTAGCTATCTTTGCTGCTTCCAAAATTTGTCCTGTGGTAAAGTAGCCGGTTCCTCCTTTCTGAATAGCACATATTTTTCCGTCTTTTTCTATAGTTATAGTTAATCTGGAGTCCATCACCTGTTCTTCTTCCAGCCAAGGGTCGATGGCAAGCTTGTCATTTATCTTTGCAAACGTTACAGCTATAGGGTAGCTTTGCACTGGTAATGGAGTATAGCCTGGTTTTACTTTGATTTCCCCTTCTTCGACGTCGTATTTGAACATCTTTGTATTCAACAAAGCCGCCAATGCTGCGACAGCGGAAGCGTCGATGAGGTTACCGTCATGGTTAAGCACATAAACATCAATGAAGACTACGAGTACTTTTTTTCCTGGTTCGAGGCAGAGTTTTTCAAGGTTTATGGCTTTTGACTCTCTTATACCTCTGTCCACTACTCTTGCAAGTTCAATAGCGTTCTCGTTTGGAGGCCCTGGTTCAAATGTTGGTGATGCTAAAGGGACAAGCTCAGCGTTTACTGTTAAGACTCCTTCATTTGGAGTATCTGAGAAGGGTTTGCCAACTTCAATTTTTACTCCGACTAGTACTTCAGTTTTACCTAAAAGAACACGGGCTGAGCCTTCAGCTTTTTCAATAACGCCCATTTCTACTTTGATTTCACGATAGTCGTTTAACTCTCTTCCATCCAATCTTTTACCTTTAGCCATTAGTTGGGCGATTTGTTTCTGTTTTACGCGGATAATCATTGACATTACTCTTTCACTTCCTCCTTTAAAACAACATATTTTGCCTTTAGGGCTTCCTTTTGCATATTATAGAGTTGTTTGCAGCCTTCGAGAGAAAGGTTAATGGCTTTTTCAAATTCTTCAAGCGTTAATTGACCATCCATTTGAAGCAATGTTATGGCGTTTAGGTTTGGCATATATGCTAGGGGGACGTCTGCTTCTCCTTTTTTGTCTTCGGTGTCGTTTAAGTCGAGCACAAGTTGGCCTTCTACTTTTCCTGCGGCACAAGCCACTGTCAAGTCTCGCATTGGAATGCCTGCATCTGCCAAAGCTAATGCGGCAACTGTTATGCCTGCGCATCTTGTGCCTCCGTTTGCTTGGAGGACTTCTATGAAGAGGTCTATGGATGTTCGCGGATAGTATTCTAAGAAGATTGATGGTTCTAAGGATTCTCGTATTACTTTTGAAAGCTCTACTTCTCTTCTTGAAGGGGCAGGTGACTTTCTCTCATCTACGGAGAAAGGCGCCATATGGTATCGGCATCTTAGCCGAGAACGGTCGGGTAAAGCAAGGTGTTTTGGATGCACTTCATGGGGTCCATAAACTGCGGCCAAGATCTTGTTTTTTCCCTGCTCGATATATGCCGAGCCATTTGCATTGTTAAGGACACCTACTTGTATTTTTGTGGGTCTTAACTCGTTAAATTTCCTTCCACCTATTCTAATACCGTCTTTATCAATCAGTTTCTCTTCTATCTTAGGCATTTTTAGTTTCACCTTCCTTTTCTTTTTCTTTTTTCAACATATCTGTTACGCGATCGGTCAGACCACTCGTGTGAGACTCATTTTCTATTTTGCGGATAGCCATGACTGCAAGCTGTTCGTCTTCCAGATTCTTACCGCTTATAAGCACCAATCCATTTTGACCTAAGAGGATATGACACCCTGTCTCACGTTTTATCACGCCTATCATCGAGCCTTTCCTGCCAATTATTCGCGGAATTTTTGTTGGAGTAATTTCAAGTATTTGACCACGCGTGATTTTTCCAAGACCGGGTTCCCGTACTGTCAGAAGAGGGTCGCGGGTTCTGTCATAAGATACGATTTTAGCTATAACCAAGTCTCCCACGTCGAAGATTGATGATAACTCGTCTCTTTGAGGGCGGTAAGAGCGTTCCATGACGTCTGAGGCTCGTAGAAGCGCCAGATAAGGTGCATTGATGTCTAAGATCCAACCGCCCATTGTTACGTCTGTCACTTTGCCGATTATGGTGTCTCCAATGGTTGGAATGTAGAATGCTTTTAAAGCGACAACGCTGACTCTTCGTTCTTCATATTCCACTAGTCCAACACGAGTTGCGTACAGTTTTTCATTTTCCTTGAATGTGTTCTCACCGGCTATGTAGTTACCTTCGGCTACCAAGTCGCCGGGAGTTACAAGTTGTCTTCTTTCATAAAATGTGGGCATTTTTTATTCACCACTTTTCCTTTTTTTCCAAAATTTTTTTACACTTTTCTTGCTTCCGCGTTTCCTTTTGTTAGTTCTCCAAGTTTATCTAAGAAAGGACCATAGAGTCCTGCTGGCATTTCGATTATGGAGAACCATGAGCCGTCTGCGCGCCACTCTTCACGTTTTATTGTGCCATAACCTTTGACTGAGCCGTAGGCTTTTGCGGCGTATTCCGGGGGAATTCGCACTTGGACTTGAATTTGCTCTATTTTGAGGGGAATAATTGGACGTAGAAGTTTTATCATATCTTTTGCTTGTTCTTCGACTTCTTTGAAAGGGTCTATGGAGTAGTGGACTTGTTCCATTGCTTGTTCGATGCGGATGGGTGGGTGGGGTAGGTTTGTTTTCGGGTTGACAGCTTGACGTGCTATGAAAGATATTATCTGTCTTCGTTTTTCTGCGGTTAATTGTCTTTTCTGGTCGGTTGTTAGCTGCAATTTTCCTTTTCTCAAGATTGTTTCTGCAATTTTTCTGGTATCTGTTGTTTGGAAGGCAGTTTTGAGTTTGTCTTCACCTGCTTTTGTTCCCTTGTTTGCGTCGGTAAATATTGTATCGGTGACTAGAACTTCAGAGATGGACGTGGTTTTGCCCATTGTATAGTTTAGGGCGGGTTGTGGTTTGACTAGGATTTCGAAGTGTTCACCGTCGCGGGTTATGCGCACAACGGTGTATCGTTCACTCATTTTAGTGTTTCACTCTATTCTACAGCTTTCATGTAATTCTCGACTTCTTCATCAGGTATTGTCTTATAGGTTTTTGTGGTTGCAGGTATTGTGCTTATTTTAACTCTTAGCTGTTCGTCTCGTTCTTGAAGAGTCTTTTTGAGACATTTAACGACGAGCTTCACAGTCTCTTCCAAGCTCAAGTCTTCGCGGTATTCTTCTTTTAGGACGCCCTCAACTGTTTCTCTCCCAATGCCCACTGCAATAGCTTTATAGGCTCTGTAGGTTCCACTAGGGTCTGTGGAGAAAAGGCGATTTCCCGTTTTGTCGACGCCGCCGAAGATTATGGAGACTCCGAAGGGACGCACTCCGGCGTGTTGAGTGTAGATTTGTTTTATGTCGCCTATGCGTTTAGAGATTACTTCAACGTCAATGGGCTCGTCGTACATGAGCCTGTTGCTTTGACAGTATACCCGTGCTTGGTCGACTAGTATACGTGCGTCGGAGCCTAACCCGACAACTGCCGCACCGATGTGGCTGTCTACTGCGAAAATTTTCCATGTGAAGTTTGAGTCTTGTAGTTTTGATTCGATTTTTTCTTCTGCGCCCAAAACTACGCCTTCTGGACAGACTATTCCTATTATGGTTGCTCCTCTGTTTACGGTTTCGAGGGCGTATTCTACTTGAAATAAGCGGCCATCTGGAGAGAACACGGTTATGGCTCGGTCGTATGCTCCTGGTGCCGCAAATATTGACAACTACATTTTCACCTCACGCAGACATTACTCGTTTGCTTGACAAGAATCAGCAACTACGCTAAAAACCTTTTCGTATAATCTTGAATAGCACATCATTCAGCCGAGACACATCTGATTAACCCTTAGCATACAGCTATTTTGAGAGTCCACGGCAAGGTTTATTTTGTGTTTTCAACGTTTCTATTAAATGGTGCCACGTTTTGGGAGTGAACCTCAAGAATTTAGTGTCAAAAACCAAAGTCGACCTACAAAACCTCGCAGGCAAATCCATAGCTATCGACGCCTATAATGCCCTTTATCAGTTCCTAGCCATTATTCGTCAACCTGACGGCACCCCGCTAAAAGACAGAACAGGCAAAGTCACCAGCCACCTTAGCGGCTTGCTCTACCGCACCTCAAACCTCGTCGAAATGGGAATCAAAGTAGCCTACGTCTTCGACGGCATCCCGCCAACTCTAAAAAAAGTTGAGATTAAACGACGAATAAAGACAAAGGAAGCAGCCACTATCAAGTATAAGAAGGCTTTGGTAGAGGGTAAAATTGAAGAGGCTCGCACTTATGCTCAAGCCACCTCTCGTCTAAAAGATTATATGGAGCAAGATAGTAAACGACTTTTAACGCTTATGGGCATTCCGTGGATTCAGGCACCAAGCGAAGGAGAAGCCCAAGCGGCGTACATGACCAAAAAGGAAGTCACGGATTTCTGTGCAAGCCAAGACTACGATTCACTCTTATTTGGTGCTCCAACCTTAATCCGCAACATAACAATAAGTGGCAGACGTAAACTTCCCAGAAAACCAGTATACGTAGATGTCGTTCCAGAAGTCGTTGAACTCAACAAAGTTCTAACAGAGCTGGAAATAACGTTTGAGCAGCTTATAGACATAGGCATACTCGTCGGCACGGACTACAACCGAGAAGGAGTAAAAGGCATCGGTTCAAAGACAGCCCTAAAACTCGTCAAAGAATACGGGAGTCTCGATGAACTGTTGCGAACATCTTTAAAAGACATAGAGTTCCCGGTCGACCCTCAACGAATTAAAGACATATTTCTCCACCCAAAAGTCACAGACAACTACAGTCTGGAATGGTATGAGCCTAATGTAGAAGGCGTCGTGGATTTTCTCTGCCGAGAACGTGACTTCACAGAAAACAGAGTGAGAAAAGCTCTGGAAAAGATGAGTAAGGGAATAAAGGAAGAGAAAGCTAAAACCACTCTTGACGCATTCTTCGGATAAAACGCCCTAAACCCTATGACCAAAGCGTCCAGTCAGAGGCACAAAAGCCACTCCGCCCAGATTTTCTCTGGCTAAATTGCCATCAGCGCCCTTACGTATGCGAATTAGAGACTGAAACAAGTGAACGCTGCCAACAGGAATTATCAAAACGCCTCCAATTTTCAACTGTTCTATAAGAGGAGGGGGGACTTCCGGAGCAGCCGCAGTTACCAAAATACGATCATAAGGACTGTGATCTGGATAGCCTAGAGAACCGTCTCCGTGAATCACAGTTACACGGTCACCGAACCCGTGGCGCATAATATTCTCCCTAGCAAGCTGTGCCAGTTCAGCTACAATCTCAACTGTATAAACGTGTCCTCGCTCCGATCTTGGGGCATCCTTCGGCGCTACAGTCTCCCCAATAGTTGCAGCGTGCCAACCGCATCCTGCACCCACTTCCAAAACATTATGCCCTACCTCCAACTCCAACGCTTCATTCATAATAGCAACCATGTGAGGCGCACTAACTGTCTGTCCCTTGCCAATAGGTAACGGTGCATCCATTGATGCGTATTCTATTGAGCGTTCAGGTAAAAAGAGGACGCGAAGCACTTGTTTCATCGCGTGAATGACACTTGGGGAATGAAGAGCTCTTTCTTTAACGAGATTGTCAACCAGTTGCTCCCAAGTCTCTGTTTCTCTCTTCATTTTTAACCAAAACCTTTCATCCTACAATACTGCTAAGGTTCCTTAAGAACTTACGATTGAAAAAGAGGAGAAAGAAGAAGCGTTACTTTACAGTGACTGACTTCGCCAAGTTACGAGGCATGTCTGGGTCACACCCTCGTTCGATAGCCATGTAGTATGCAAAAAGTTGAAGGGGCACCGCGTAGGGTATGGGCGATAAAATTTCAGGAATCCCCCTTGTAATTTCAATGTAATCGTCAACCAGCTTTATTATCTCTTCGTCACCCTCTTCGCAAATAGCAATGATGGAAGCTCCTCGCGCTTTCATCTCCATAATATTCCCTATCAAAGTTTTCTGTGTGTCATCAGGCGGACAAACAAAAATCACTGGAAACCCTTGCTCAATGAGACTGATGGGCCCGTGTTTGCTTTCGCCGGCAGGAAAAGCAATGGATGGCACATAGGCAATCTCCATAAGTTTCAAACGTCCTTCTAGAGCAGTGGCGTAGCTTATCCCTCTGCCTAAAAAGAAGAAGCATTGCTTGTCCTTGTATTTTCGGGCTAACGCCTTTACTTTCTCTTCTTGTGTCTCAACTATTTTTTCTACGGCATCTGGAATGTTCTCTATCTTCTCGTCTAGAAGGTCGATTTCTTCTTGGGAAACCTTGCCCCGTTTTTTAGCTAACCGAATTGCTAACTGCGAAAGAACCGAGAGTTGAGAAGTGAACGTTTTAGTTGCTGCCACGCCAATCTCCGGGCCAGATTGTTGACCAATGTAAACTCTAGAGACACGTGTTAACGTTGAACCTACGACATTTGTCAACCCAAGAATTGTGGCGGCTCTTTGCCTGGCACTCTCCACCGCAGCTAGAGTATCGGCTGTTTCTCCTGACTGGCTGACTGAAAGAATTGTGCTGTCGATGTTAACTGACTTGCCATGTTGCTCAGTGAATTCCGAAGCTATTACTGGGTGGGTAGCCAAAAATGACATTTTTGAGAACATGTAGGATGCAGCTAGGCAAGCGTGATAGGAGGTGCCGCAAGCCACCATAACTACTTCGCGAGCTCTATCTAGAAAGGTCGTCAACAATTCCAAGTATTTATCTTGCAACCGCAATGTGTTGCGAAGGCAACGTGGTTGTTCATGGATTTCCTTTAACATAAAATGCGGATACCCTTGTTTTTCAGCCATCTCAGCCGTCCAGTCAACAAGCTTAGGCTCGCGAATCACAGTGCTGCCGTCAATGAGCTTCTTTATCCCAAAGCCTTCATCGCTTAGAATTACTAATTCTCCATTTTCTACAAAAACAACTTTATTTGTTAAAGGTAGAAACGCAGGAACGTCGGAAGCAAAGTAGTAAGCGTCATCAGCAATGCCTAGAACAATAGGGCTTTCGTTACGGGCACAGATTATTTTGTTGGGCTCATGGGTTGAAATGACTGCGAATGCGTAAGAACCTTGGAGTCGCTTCACAGTCTCCATTACTGCATTCTCGAAGTCTGAAGAGGCAATTATCCCTGACGCAGACGCTTTCTTCTTAAGATTCTCTTCTATCAGATGAGCTATCACCTCAGTGTCTGTTTTCGATCTAAAAACGTGTCCGCTGTCTTCTAATTCTTTTTTGAGTTCGGCGAAATTTTCGATTATGCCATTATGAATAACCACTATTCTAGGCGGATCTGAGCAATCAAAGTGGGGATGGGCGTTAACTTGAGACGGAGCTCCATGAGTAGCCCAACGGGTATGCCCAACGCCGATTCTCCCAGGCAAATCGTCAAGGTTTCGCATGGCGTGGACGTCGTCGATTTTTCCCGCGTCTTTCTTCACGAACAGTTTTCCATCTTTTATCGTTGCTTCGCCCACAGAATCGTAGCCGCGGTATTCAAGTCGTTTTAACGCGGCGTGAATTATGGGCGCGGCGTTGCCTTTTTTTAGAATGCAACCGAATATTCCACACATTCCTTTATTGCCTCATTCAAATTTTTGGTGAATCGTTGAAATTCAAGACTTACTGTACGAAAGGGCGCTCTATAAGCATTTTTAGGAAAAACCTCTTTGTTTTAAAAGCATTTTTTTAATGGACATCCATGTTTGCGGGGTTCCTTGGGATGTGCACTTAAAAATTTATTTTTAATGGTTCTCCTGCATTACTATCCAGAACGTAGTATCGCTATTTAAACTGTACTCCCCGCTTTACAGTTTTGATAGTTTGACCTAGCTGAGTTAGATTTTTGAAAAGTAAGCCTAACCTGAAGGAACTCGTAAACATTCTTACAGTCTCCGAAAACAGTCGTTTTGGGTCAAAATAAAAGGCTTTGAAATATTCATAAATCATCGAACTTACTTCCTCAAATGGAACAGCCGTAGGAACAATGTTTGGAACGAAAACGCCTTCTTCCCAATGTTTGTCTTCATCTACAAACCCCTTTGCAACAAGCTCATTCCATAACGGGGAGCCAATAGGCATACAGAGGATGTTGAACGAAGGAACATCTATGTCGATTTTTTGAGCGAATCGCAAAGTGTTCTGGATTTCCTTTCGAGTCTCGTCTGGCGCTCCAACAATGAATGATCCAACAATAATATCCATTCCTGCCTTTCTAGCGTTGCGAGCAGCAATTTTTGATTGTTCAGGGGTTATGTGTTTTTTGTAGTAGTCTAGAATTCGTTGATTGGCACTTTCCATTCCAAAATATAGAATCCTACAACCAGTTTTTACCATCTCTCTAAAGGTGTCAAAACCACAGTTGTCCACTCTTGAATCACAAAACCACTCAATTTTTATTCTTCTCTTTTTCAACATGTTACAAAATTTTACCACTCGCCTCGGGTTAAGTGTGAAATTATCGTCAACAAAAAGAAACTCCCGGAATCCCTCAATATATAGAAACTCGAGTTCCTCAACGATATTTTCAACCGATCGAGGTCTCCATACTCCGCGAGCAAATTCCCTGCATGCACAAAAGGTGCATTGAAACGGGCATCCTCGAGAAGAAAGAAGAGAGGTGAATTTTTTTGTAGCAGTTTTTATTCCGAAGATTCTTGAAGCGTATTCACAGTCTACTAAACGACGATTTGGAAAAGGAAGAGAATCTAAATCTTTTATTAGAGGTCTCTCTGGAGTTGTTGCGGTTTTGCCGTCATTGTCTCTATATGTGATTCCGTCAACTTTCTTTAGACTCTTGCCTCTCTGCAGACATCTGGTTAGTTCAAGATTTGTGTATTCTCCTTCGCCTCTCACAATAACGTCGATGTCAGGATATTTTTTGAGAAGTCTCTCAGCGTTAAACGTGGGGTGATAGTTGCCTAAGACAACGTAGATGTTCGGGTTTTCCTTCTTTACGAGGCTAGCAATTTTTCCCACTTCTTTAGATGAGCTACTTAAAACTGAAAACCCGAGGATGTCAGGATCTTCCTTCTTCACCCAGCTTACAGCTTGAGTTGTTGAGAAACCCTTCGCCGCTTGATCTAGAACAGAAACCTCGAAGCCTTCGTTTGCCAAAACTGTTGCGCAGTATAATATGCCTAGGGGGGGCCATGCATTAGAGCACATGTCTAAGGCGCCTTCAGAAAGTTTTGGCTGTATAAACGAGAACTTCACAGTTATAGCCCTCTCTTTAACCATTTTGTGGCTTTCTATAATATGAATTTTTTAGAAATAGGTCGTGGGCAAACTTGCCAAACTCGTGAACGCCTTTCTGGGGTTCCTAGGGGGCGATGGTTATTATTTTGAAGCATTAAAAAAATATTTATAAAGGAACTGGTTTATGCTCAAAAGAAGATCATTGGAAAAAAAACTGCTAGTCAGCAAAGACAAAAAACAGCGAGAAGTCAAAGAAATTGCCATTTATGAGCATCCAGAAAAACTGAAACCGGTGCTAAACAAGTTAACATGGGAAATCCTCCTATTACTCAGCGAAAAAGAAATGTATCCTATGGAAATTGCCAAGAAACTTAACATTCACGAACAAAAGATCTATTACCACATAAGAAAACTGGCAAAAGCGAACGCGATAAGGAAGGTGAAAGAAGAGGAAAAAAAAGGAGCAATTGCGAAATACTACAAGGCAAACTTTCCAGCTTTCGGAGTAGAGTTGCCTTTCGGCGGTCAAAAGCGAAAAATGGCTTCAACCTCCTTTATCGACAAAAAAATCAAACAGTTCTTAGACCCTATTCTGAAAGACGGTTTTTTCGATGGCAAAATCGTGGTAGGAAGCCCTGACCCCCACGGTCCTTTCAAAACAAGCGCTCGCGACGGTCACTACTCATCTTACCTAACATTCTTTCTAGGGCAGTACTCGGAGCTGCCAGACGAGTTTGCCATAAAGCTAGATGTAGACGTAAAAGCTGAAAAAGAAGAAAAAAATAATCTAATCCTAGTAGGTGGTCCAGGGACCAATCTTCTTACAAAAGAGATTAACGACTACCTGCCCATTAAGTTTGATATGACACCTTCAAAGCATGGTTTTATTTTCAGTGGTTTGATTTCTCAAAAGACTAAAAACGTTTACACTGCAGATACCATGGGGTTAATCGCAAGGATAATGAATCCGTGGGATAAAGAAAAGAGAGTTATAGTTTTTGCGGGTAACAAGGCTGTGGGCACCAAGGCATGCGTCTTGGCGTTTACGAAGTTTTGGAAACAAGCCTTAAAGAATTATCAGGGTGAAGACAATTTCGCTACTGTTATTCAGGGCTTTGATTTGGATGGTGATGGAAAGGTTGACTCTATAGAAGTGCTTGAATAATGGTGCAATAAAAGCATGAAAGAAACTGCCATAAGGAAGATGAGGGAAAGCGACTTAGACGTCGTCTCCGAATTAGCGATGTTAGCCAATCCCTTCGCCGAGAAGACAAAATACAGAAAACACCTTGAAGAAGAAATGGAATGCAAATCTGAGTTAGCTCTTGTGGCGGTTAAAAAAAGAGAAAGTTGTAGGTTATGTTATGGGCGACGTACATAATGGTAACGGTGTATTGAAGGATATTGCAGTAGATGTAGCGCATCAACATCAAGGAATAGGAACATTGCTCTTAGAAACCGAGCTTAGAGCGCTAAGAAACAGTAAATCGAAAATTGTTGTGGCGGAAGTGCATTACAAGTGTGCTTCGGCGTTCCTTTCTATTATAAGCATGGATTTAGAATACCCGGCGTGTGGCGCAATTTCTTCGGCATGGGACATGACGCTATAATGCTTGAACTTATCTTGTCAAAGATGGAACAGACATGAAGACAGTTGAAGTTATCACTGCACATGGTCATGAAAACATTCTTGCAAGAAATAAGAACACGTTTGAAATCACAAAAGATGCTAATTTGACTAAACGAGGAGACTGTATAATCGCTGTGGCAGCAGATAAAAGCATCAAAGACTTGAGTGATGAATTCAAGAAAATTCTGAACAAAAAAGACGCTAAGTTGACAATCATTGTTCAAGTGGATGACGAAAGGGAAGTAGTGGAAGCTTGGGGAAACCCGAAACTCACGTTTAATCACGCAGCAGATTTGGTTGTTCGCAAAAGCAGCTATATCTGTGACAGGACGCTGGCAATAAAAGCAAACAAGGCAGCTAGAGATTTTTCAAGGCGCTTCGTGGCAAAGCTGAAAAATTCTCAACAAAAAATCGAAATAACGTTTGCTGCTGAGGACATTACATAACGTCAGAGACATAACATCACAACCGCTTGTTTGCTATATTGCTTTGATCAATCGAACTTGGCAACACTGCAAGCTAGAATAGCCACCAAATTTATAATAACGCATAATACAACTTTCCAGTCTGACCTTCAGAAGTCACGCCTTTCTTACACAAAAATTCTAGATTTTAAATAAGATTTCAAACTTCATAACTTTTATCATAAAACTAAGCGCCCTCTAGGCTGATTTGAAATGAGTCAAAAAGAATTGTTTTTAAAAGAAGTTGTTGAGAAAGTTGGAGACAAAGTGGGCGAGCAGTCAACTAGTGAAAAAGTGGAACAGTTTGCAAAGCATGGCATTTTATTTTTGTTTTTCGAAATCATAAACTTGCGACAAGAAGTAGAGAGACTAAAGAGAGAAGTAGAAGTAAAAAGATAGCTCTTTTAGCCAAAAAGCTTTGTCTCTATATTGGATCCTACTGTTAACTAGGAGCTTTCGTAAATCACAGCTTATTATGACTGGCTTTAAGCGATGTTTGATTAGAGGGTAGGAGGAGGCGGAGGCGGTGGAATTTCTCGGGCAACCATTGCATAATAAAGATAGATTATTGTAATCGGATAAATTGGGCCTACAAAGGCAGATATTATGTTCGTGATAAGTGGACCGATAATTGGATGGATAGAGTTGAAGGGCACTACTAACACGCTTGCAACACCGCTGACTATCATAACAATTATACCTACGATTAGCAGAAGAGCGAAAGTTTTCAGCCAACGATGGCTTACAAGCCTTCTACTTCTTCCTAGGCTGTCAAAGGCACCTTTCCGCTCAATAACTATTGTAGGGATGATCAGCAAAAACATTATGGCGAGAATGATTCCTACTATAACGAAGAGCAACAGCCCAATGAAAATCAAGATTCCAGCTACAAGTTGAGCTATTAGCAGCGATGGAAGCAGGGAAATCACAAAGCTAAAACTTACCCCGAGACTTGCCTCGCCTTTCTCTATTTTGTCAGAAGCATATTTGATGACCACTCCAGTCGTCGTGGTGCCTACTATCCACGAAACAAGACCCGACAGAACACCTATCACAATGACTGTTGAAAAGAAATCGACAAGCCAAGCGAATATTTCTTCATAAGGAGCCGTCGGGCTTGGTTCGGTTGGTAAAGGAAAGGACGAAATTATCGCATAAGTAGAAAGACCCATTATTATCCCGGCGACTAGAAAAGGCAAGAAAAACTGTAAAAACTCGGACAGGTAAAGGTTGAACGTTAGGGAAAGGATTTCACCGATAGACAATTCATGCGTAGGTTTTTCCACATTCAATTTATTACACCTGTCTTTGTTATTTCGAGAAATTTGTATTTAAAACTAGAGGATATGTGGCGGGCTCGACAGGAATTGATTCCCGTGGAGTGAATTTGCCCAATCAAATCTCCCATCAATCTCCCACTTTTTTTATGTCTTAAACGTAATCGTCATCAAAATGGATCGCTGGGATTTGAACCCAACCAACATTGCCGCACGTGTGGGCTGAGCTATTTTATCAGGGCTACATCCTTAAGTTTTGCTTCTACGTCTTCTAGGCCCAGTTTTCGTAACGTTTCAGGTTTTGGCACTCCGTTTTCGTTCCAGCCAGCAGCTGCAAAGTATTCAAGTCTTGATTCATCAAACTTCTTTCTATCTAATGTTTTTCCTTTGTAGGGTCCTGAGGGCAGTGGCTCCCAGAACCTCAGCGGATTGTCATCATCCAATTTTGGCCTCCACTTGGCGTCCGGCCCGCCTAATAGCAGCATAGCTCTTTGCAGGTGTAGTATTCTTGGAGCTTTTTCCTTATACCATTCTTTTCTTGTTAGCTTCCACCCTGTAAGCCCCTCGTAAAAGTTGATTTTTTCGTTGTCTTCGATTCCGAATGCAGCGAAGATGCAGAGGACAGCTGAGTCAGCCATTATTGAGGATAGTTCGCCGCCTTGGTCAAGCGGAAGAGAAGCCGCCGATGTGTGATCTCCGCCTTGGACTGAGCACGCGTAGGCAATATTTTTTGCAATGAAGTCTTCTCCGCTTCTAACCCCATGCGCTCCTATTGCTACACCTTTCTCGTGAACAGCGTACTTTAGCAGATCGGCACCTTTGATTTTTCCAAGCTTTAATGCTGCCCGATAGACTCCCTCGGCTAAGATGTCACCAATTCCCTCCCTAAAGGCTACTTTCTCAGCTAGGGCTGTGAAGGCTTCGACGTTTGCCCATTTAGGTTCTATTCCATCTAGATCTTTCTTTGTTAGTATTCCTTTTTCGTAGAGTTCTGCTGCGAATCCTAGAACTGCCCCGCCTTGAATTCCACACAAGCCCAGCTCGTTACTAACGTAGGATAAGTAGATGTTCTCTTCAGGGGTGAATATTCCGAGGTTTGTTCCTAAGTAGGCTTCAAGCTCGTAGTCTGGATTGTCGCATATTGCTCCCCTAAACCTTCCAGTTTTTAGCACTGCAAGCTTTAGACACGTCGTTGGACAGCCAAAGTCTCCCCAGTTTTTCTTAACCCAGTACTTGTCGAATTCTTCTTTCTTGTAACTTTCCTTGTCATGCCATTCATTCTGCCAGTTTCTGACGGGTTCAGAACTTGTTTCGGCCCCAAAGAAGTAGCCTCCACCTCCAGTTCCCCAGCGTCTGAATCTTTCCATCTCAAAATTCCATTCGGAAAACCGTTGGGCTAGATCTATCACCTTCTCCTTGTCATACACGTCTGGTACTGGACCAAATCCCTTTGCGACTATTGCTTTCAAGTTCTTGGCCCCCATTACTCCGCCGTATCCGCCGTAGCCCGCTCCATGTGCATACTTGGCGACGACAGCTGCAACCCTAGTTTTATTTTCTCCGGCCGGCCCAATATAGAGAACTGAGGGTTCCTTCACTTCTCCGTAGCTGGGTCGAACATCTTTAATTTCCTCGATTGATTTTCTAACCAGAAAACGTAGGGTTTCCCTTGCTTTTTTGCCCCAGATGGGTGAAGCGTCTTTAATTTCGACTTGGCTGTCACACGTGAATATATAACATGGCTTTTCTGCTTTTCCAGTTATTATTAACCCATCATAGCCTCCGCATTTCAAGTCTACTCCAAACTCGCCTGCAACCGTTGAGCCTATTACACCATTACTTTGAGGCGACTTTCCGGAGACACAGACTTTTGTTCCGGGGAAGTATCCCGTAAATGGGCCTGTAAGAACAAGCAAAATATTCTCTGGGCCAAGCGGATCCACTGTTTCCCATTTCCTGCCAAGCCTATCCCATAAAACCTTGGTGGCTAAGCCTCTTCCGCCAATATAATCTCTTAGTACCTCGTCTGAAAATTTCGTGTCTTTGACGTTTCTGCTGGAAAGGTCTATTTCCAAGAATTTTCCAGCGTAGCCTCTCATCATCCTAAAACCTCCTTTGCAGTTTCTTCTCCAAGAATTTGTTCTGCAACTTCATGTGTGAGTTCTTGCGGTTTTTTGGCCAAGGTCTTATAGGAGACTTCTTTTTTTCTTGGAATAAGCATTAAAGTGTTCCATCGGCCTTCTTGGCACGCTTTAACACATTTTGGCTTTCCATTACAGAGGTCGCAGATAACAATGTAGTTTCCTTCTGGATGTAGATGCGGAACATTTCCCGAGCAAGCCTCGATGCATAGACCGCATGCAGTGCACTTTGAAGCATCTATGTTTATCGCTCCAATTTTACTGTTTAGAGATAAGGCTCTTGCGGGGCATGCTTCAACACATGGATAATCCTCGCATTGAAAGCATAAATGGGGAATCTCAACTCCTGGAATAAGCATGAAAATCCTTATTCTTGAAGCTTCAGGCCAAATTCTTCCTTCATGATGAAGCGAACAGGCAATTTCGCATCTTCTGCATCCGCTACAATTCTCATAGTTTCGCTTAATCCAAATTTGGTTGTTTCGGTTCGTTTTCAATCTTTATATAGCATCCTCAACGTCTTTGCTTTCGTTATGCAGACATTCCTTATATTCAATACGTCTTTCAATTTTTTCCCTCGCTTACCAATATTTTTTTCCAAGATGCGTGGGTTATCCATAGCAAACCCCCATTTTAGAATACACACTTTGTTAAACTACTGCATGCATGCGCATTAAGTTTCTGCGCGCGCGGGATTCGAACAGAAAGAGAACATCCAGCTCAAAACCCTAAGCAAAGTCTGAGGACCTCATACGTCAAAAGACAGCAGGTCAAATGCGCACTGTGGATGGCGGGCCCGACGGGAATTGAACCCGCGACCTACGGATTAAGAGTCCGCCGCTCTAGCCTTGCTGAGCTACGGGCCCACAACTCAGCCAATCCTTTTGTAACATAGCTACCCTAATATTTTTCGTTACCGCACATAAACTAGTAGTGACTTAAATGGGTGAGCTTGTCTTTGTCGGCTTGGGACTCCATGACGAAAATGACATTTCGCTGCGCGGCCTAGAAGAAGTAAAAAACGCAGATTTTGTCTTCGCAGAATTATACACCAGCTTAATGGAAGGATTGAAGATTGAGAAACTAGAAAATCTTACTGGAAAGAAGATTGTTTTAGTTTCTAGAAGGATACTTGAAGAGGAGGATGGAAGGCAAATTCTTGCTGCAGCGCTAAGAGGAAAAACAGTCTTTCTCGTGCCTGGAGACCCGTTGATTGCCACGACACATATAGATTTGCGGATAAGAGCCGAAAAAGCTGGAATCAAAACGCGCATAGTTCATGGCGCCTCCATAGTCTCCGCGGCAATAGGGCTGTCAGGTTTGCAGAACTACAAGTTTGGAAGAAGTGTAACAATTCCCTTCATCAACGGCGGCGATGTTCCGGAAGCGCCCTACAACATAGTTAAGACAAATCTGAAAGCAGGATTTCATACACTTTGTTTCTTAGACATCAGAGCAGAGGAAAAGCGATATATGACCATAAAAGAAGCGCTAGAAACACTTTTGGCAACAGAGAAAAGGAAGCGAGAGTCCATTATCATCCGAGACATACTAGTTGTGGGTATAGCAAAAGCTGGCTCAAGAAAACCTGCTGTGAAAGCTGGCTTGCTAGACGAGGTACGAAATTATGATTTTGGCAGTCCGCCCCACACACTCATCTTTCCAGGAAAACTTCATTTCATGGAGGTAGAAGCCCTCATCAAACTGGCAAACGCGCCTGAAAGTATAAGGAAACTGATTAAATGACAATTAAAGAGCTTGTTGAAAAATACATAAAAAACACTCAGCAAGCCTTCCAACAGATACAAAAAGACAAAGGTCTGCACAGGAGAAGAGGAGAAAAAGTTTTGGACCATGCAAAGAGATACTTAGAGGACGCCATATATTATCGTGACCAAAAAAGATTTGAAACCGCTCTTGCCTCAGTAGCTTACTGCGAAGGCTTGCTTGACGCGTTAAAACTGCTAGAAATGGTAGAGTTCCAATGGCAAACCATAAACAAGTAGAAAAAAAACGCCCTACAGTTTTAGCTGCAGGAGTATTCGACCTACTTCATCTAGGGCATGTCAAGTTTTTGGAAGAAGTAAAGAAGGCAGGTGGAGAGGATGCGGAGCTCATTGTTATTGTTGCAAGAGACAAAACTGTTGAAAAAAGAAAAGGCGAGAAACCAGTAATGTCAGAGAATCAACGTCGAGCATTGGTGGAATCTTTAGAAGTGGTGGACGAGGCAATTTTGGGATATGAGGAGTTTAACATAGATGAAGTAATTGAAAAGATAAAGCCAGATGTTATCGCTGTGGGACACGACCAAAAAGGCATTGGAGAATTAGTGAAAAATGCTATTGCAGATAAAGGCTTGAAGATAAAACTCGTAAGAATTGGAAAGTTCACTGAAGACGAGCTTAACAGCAGCTCTGAAATTAAGAAAAAAATAATTCAATTATACAGACGTCAAGCCTAGACGCACGGTTTTTTTGATTATAGACATAATGTTACCACATCAGATTTAGTCAATAGATGAAAATGATAGTGTATATAAAAAAAAGAGGTTATGGTTACCAGTTTTCTCCGTAGTGGTTTGTGCATTTTACTATGTCGTAAATATCGATTATACCGTTACCGTCTATGTCAGAGTTAGGCTTGTACTTCGGATCGCCTACCTGAGACCAGTAAACACTAGTAATCTTCACGACGTCGTAAATGTCAACGTCAAAATCGCCATCAACATCACCTGAAATAGTCACGAAGACCCATCCGTCAACCAATGAGTTGTCGCTTGTATTTGCTTCTTCCGAGCCAATAGCTACATCGCCACTTATAGTGTAGTTACCCTTAGTCCAACCTATTGTGTCCCATATAATGGTAATCGTTGTCCAGTTGCTGCTAACTACAAAGTCTTGGGCTGTGCCAACGACCGTTCCGTTTGCGTACGCAGTCACATTAAAGTTTTCTCCGAAAGTACCGTAGTTTGAAACGGTCACGTTGATTCTGAGATCAGTTCCCTGACCCGTAACCGTCCTAGCAGGTGAAATATTTGTGACTTCCACGTCGTGGATGCCAGGGGCAATTTCAATGATGCCATTTATATTCACGTGGGAGAGAGGTTGCAAATATTGGTTCAAAAGAGTGCTGGATAGTTTTAGAACGTCTGTGCCATTAGCTTTGGTTTGGAAAGTCATTTCAAAGATGGTTCCACTGCCGGTAAAGGGATAAGATCCACTTTCAGATTCGGCTGCTATTTGATATGTCCCCGTCGTTTGGTTTACTTTGTTCTTGTAAATTGTCACTGGCGTGTGTAAAACACCTCCAAAATAGTATTCTACTGGAATTTTTACTTCGTGGCTTACATAGTCCAACAGCGTGGTGTTCCAGTTAATTTGAATATCCAACTTCCAGAGTTCTTCTATTTCCGTGATATTAATCTTCACTGTGAAAGTTTGACCAGCCTGAACTTCGGTTGTCGGAGGATTCACACAAACAGCGGGCGGCAGTATAACGCGAACAATCCACCAGTCTTCTCCAACTCTGCCTTCCTCGTCAGTCACTGTGAGCTTAAGCGTATAGATTCCCGGGGTGACCACACTTGTGTTCCACGTAGCCAACACGTCATCTTCGATCTCGTCCTGGCCATTGTTGGTCAGCTGGATTCCTTGAGACTGCCAAGATGCGGGGTATCTTCCTCCTCCAAATTTTATCGTGAAGTTTGCAAATGTCGCTCCAACAGCTGTTCCTCTCTTCGCCGTACCTTTAAGATCTACAACTCCTTCGAGGGAAGGCGAAGTAAGCAAGTCCGTTACTGTTTGAAAATGATCAGTAGGTGCCATAAGGTCAGTTACTATTTCTGTTTCTGGGTCTCCCAAAAGATTGAGATTGAAGTAAGTCCATCTTTCAACACTTTGGCTGTATTGATTTTCTTTTGAAAGTTGCAACGCTTTGCCTAAATTCCTTGTACCGCCATTTAACACGGAGAAGAATGATCTATCGAAGGTTTCTCCAGGTCCAATCGTCATGCCTGGAACGTACCAGCCGTACCTTGAATTACCTATGAAAGCAAAGGCGCCGCCTGAGTTGAAGATGAAATGTTCTGCGATTGCCTCATCCTTGTCGAACGCTGCAGCATAACAACCCAGACTGTAAATCATGCAATACTTATCATTAGTGAGACTGTCGACAGTTGAAGTTCCAATTCCCATAACAGACTGAGAATTAGCATGTCCGTTATGGTTCACTATGTGTGTACCGCTGTTCAGTTCATTGATTACTGCAGCTACACTAAATGTTCCATCTCTGTGGTACAATCTTTTTGTCGTGTACTGCGGGATTATGTCTGTGACAAGGTCTTTACTGTTTCCGGCTTCGGTTTCGTCGTCAAGTTCTTCGCCAATCATCAAGGCCTTCTTGAGGTAGGATTCGTCAGTGCTCTGTTCATACTCCAGAGTTTTGTTCACAAAGTTCGTTGCCTCTTCCGCCGTCTCAACTGCTGCCCTTCCTATGTATACTTCAGCAAGGAAATCGGCTTCTTCTCCAGCGGTTCCATTTTCTGGGGACTCTTCATCGAAGACACCCTCTCCGAATATAGTGTCGTTATCATTATCCCAACTTCCATCAAGGGCTCCATAATACATGTCACATGGAATGTTGCGATCTATGGTATCGTCAACGTAGGCGTAGACGCCTCTTACAGGAACGATCTCACTATCTCCACCTAACAGAACATATTCGGCGCCCCAATTTTGATATGCATCTTTTATGAAATTTCTAATACGCGCTGCAGTTCCATTAAATTGGCTTCCACAACCATCGCCATGCAAGCCGTTACAGAAATAGTCTGGATCATTCAAAATGTCCTCCACCAACACAGTAGTTGCGTTGAGTCCCTTCAGGACTTTCCCCTCTACTAGAGGTTGGAATGAAGAGTTTAAGGCGGCATTTGTTATGATTACGTAGTTGTATGACTCTGATGAATTCACAATGCTCGTCGGTCGCCTGGATGTTATTGTATCAGTGTATGTTTCTACTGCTTCAGGATTATCCACTAGGCTTAGAACGAGTTTAATATCTTTTGGCAAATTTCTGAACATCAGCGAAATTTCACTGGTCTCCGTCAGATTTATGGTGACTGTCACGTTCTGGAAATAGAACAGTTCTCCTGTTTTGGGAATATATTGAACTGGATGAAGTGTAAGTAGAAGTATTTTGTAACCTCGTAAGTATTGTTCTGATACCTGCGAAAGCAATACTCCAGGAAACGGTGTTGTGGAACTATAGATTTCTTGATTTGGTTGGTCTACAAATGGAGTAGAAGAAGAAATAGGTAGCGGTGTTTTTCCATACTCTAGATTAAACTTGCCTTCCAAAGTTTTTCTATTACTGTGAGTGATGTTGATGCTCTGTAATTCTTTGCCTTGCGGAATCAAAAGCTTGACTGTTTTGAAAGGTAGAATTGGCTCACCAGGAGCGCCATGTTTAGACAGATCTAGCATTTCAACAGAATCATAGCTTGGGGGGCTATTCATAATTGGGTAGGGAAAAGCCAAATCAACTATGATTGAGTTGTGTAAAGTGTAAGTCTTAGTCAGCGTCACAAGTCGTTCTGTGCTTTTATCTTTGCTTTTTGTTGCTGAGTTGAAACTTTCTTGATCAGATAACTGGAAATGTTTGATCCTAAGGACACCTGTTGAAATTGTTGATATAATCATGAAACAACAGATCGAAAAAACCAATGTTGCACGTATGTTTCTGTACAAGGTCATCACCTACTATAACTCCTTCTACGATATAATTTTTATATAATTTTTTATGGAATAAACTTCTATCTTAATGGTTTGTCTGCTTCGTTGCTACTTTTCACGCATGTATGTTGTTTTTCCCTTAAAGAACACTGTTAATAATGTGCATGGTTGAATTTAATATTATTCGAACGAAAATGTTTAACAAAAAAAGGGGGGGAATGACGCTGGGTTGTAACGAGGTTTGTGCTAGCCTACACCCCAATGTCGCCGCATTTGTGTCCTAAACCATTCCAGCCAGCCTTCTGCCTTCGGATCTTTCTCACGTTGGCGTATAAACTCCCACACTTCGTCGCCCGTCACGAATGTTGCCCCTTGATTTTGGTGTGAATAATCTATTATGGGCTGGCCTTTGTCGTCGGAGAGCATCGCGCTGACTATTTGAAATGGCTGTTCATTAAATGAGGAGAGCACTTCAAAGGTCATAGTAAAGAAAACACCGTCTCCATTGAATGGTTCAGCAGGTGATATTGAAGCATACGCAACTAAGTAGGTTCCGGCAGTTGGGTCAACTATATCTATTGCGGATAAAATAGGGCTGTTTAGAACTCCCTCTTCATAGCTTTCTACTGGTGCCGTGACGACGTGGCTAATGTATTCAATAATAGCGGCGTCCCACTCGAATTCGATGTCGAATCCGTAAAGGTTATCGGTAAGATCCAAGACGACAACGCTAATTGTGAAAGTTTCACCAACCTCAGCAGTTATCTCGGCAGGAAGGACACAAATCGTAGGATAGTTGTCAGGTAGCTCCGGATTGCTTTCGGATCCAACACTAATGCTTAGGCTAAAGGACACAAACAAAAGCAAAGAAATAATTGCTATAACGCAAATTTTCCTTGACATTCCACATCATTAATTGTAGAAGAAGAATCGTATTTAAGTTTTGGCGGAATATTGTATATAAGTTTTGGCAAAGATATATACACCTAAAGCTAAGCCTATGTCTTTTTTCTCCAGAGAACTTTCCTCGTTCAGATGCCACAGATCTATATGCGTGCAGGAGCGTATGCGTTTTGCGCGCACACATATCAAGTCAATGGATAGGGATAATAGTATAAAAACGGAGTTTATGGGTCTTTTTGTCCGTAGTGGCTCGTGCAGATGACTACGTCGTAGATGTCGATTATGCCGTCACTGTTCATGTCTGAGTTAGGCTTGTAGTCTGAATCGCCTATTTTAGACCGGTAAACGCCAGTAATCTTCACGACATCGTAAATGTCAACGTCAAAATCGCCGTCAACATCACCTGGAATTGTTATAACTACCCAGCCTTTTGTAAGGTTATTGTCAGAGATGTCCTTTTCGTCTGGGACTGGGGTGGCATAGGTGTTAAGGGTGTAGTTGCCTTTAGACCAACCTGTGGTGTTCCAAGTGAGGGCGACGGCAGTAGAGTTTAGGCTTGTTAGAGTGATGTTTTGAGACGCTATGGCTGTGGTGTTGGCGTAAGCGGTCACGTTAAAAGTTTCGACAGAGGTGCCGTAATTAAAAACTGTGATGCTTATGTTAACGGCGAATCCTTGTCCAGCAATGGTTTTTGAAGTTTTGAGGCTTGTTACTCCTATGTTGTGTGGGTCCCAAGGGTAAGGTTTCATGAGCGGATACGTGTCTGTATTGTTTTCGTCTATAAGGTATGATGTATCGCCTATACCGTCACCGCCTGTCTCGTTTTGATATGGTCCATGATAGGAGTCTATTCCTACGTAATCGCTCCAGTAGTTTCCACCAGAAGGATAGCCATCGTCCCAAACGTTCACTGAGTTGACGGAACAAACTTGGTCGTTTGGGTTGTTGATGAAATTGTTGTGGAAAACTTTATTGTACGATGAATTCCTAAAAAGTATCCCATAATAGTTGTTTGCTGATATGTTGTTACCAGAAATCGTATTGTTCATGGATTCCGAAATATCGAAGCCCTCCCGCTGGTTTTTTGTTACGTTGTTTCCATAAACCATATTGTAAGATGAGTAGCTTAGAACTACGCCTCTTTGGTAGTTTATTGTTATGTTGTTGTCAGAAATCGTGTTATGAAATGACTGGTTGAGAATGACACCGTCCCATGTGTTTCTTGTTATGTTATTTAGAGAAATAGTGTTATTAGAAGACCATCTCACCATAATGCCACACCAGTTTCTTTCTATGTGGTTTTGGGTTATTGTCGAGTTGTTAGTATTGACCAGTAGTATGCCGCCGTTATTTTTGATGTATAGATCTTTAGCCATTATGTTTGTGCAGTTTATGAGCGCCAAATACCCAGCGTCAACGGGGACGTGCTCATTTTTGCGGTTAATCCAATAGTAAACTGGCCTACCGTCCACAAGGTTTGACGAATCAACATCATGAATGAAGTGTGAGAGGTTGCTTCCACCAACCAAAAAGTTGAGTTGGTTGCCAATCATACGGTTATTACTAAGCGTACTGTTAAGCGACTCCCTTAGCTCGACACCCAAAAAATTATCCACAATGTTGTTGTTTTGAATAGTTATGTTGTTCCACGTATAAACATAAATGCCATTGTCCCACTCTTTGCTGTTTGTTATAGTGAAATCTCTGATGACCACATTGTTCGCCATTGCATCGATGACGTGGCCTTTTCCGTCACCGTCGATGATTGTGCTGTTCTTTCCTTCTCCAATTAAGGCCACTGTCTTATTTACAACCACATTTTCGTAGTACGTTCCATTTCTTGCATAGATCGTGTCGCCCTCATTTGCATGGTTGATAGCTTCTTGGATAGTCGAATAATCATCTGGAATAATGATGGTTTGCGTGGGTGTTGTTATTTCTACAACAGAATTAAAGGATGCATGTAGAATAGGCTGGCCGACAGGATCGCCTATTTTGATACTTGTGAAATTTAATGTTGTTATTCCTGTCTGGTTTAAGGCTTTAAAATTCATCGTGAAAGCACTGCCGCTTCCATTAAAAGTTGGTGCTGGAGCCATTGAGGAAATAATTATTTGATATCGTGTCTCTGGTTGTGCATTAGGCACGCCTGTTTCATTTACTTCATCCTTAATCCATAATATTGGTTCATGGAGTAAGCCGCCTGTATATATTTCTACTGGGACTGTTGAGGTGTGATTTAGATATTTTAAGCATGTTGTGTTCCAAGTGATTTGTATGTCAAAGCCGTAAAGTGATGAAACATTTTCGACGAGCACTTTTATTGTAAATGTTCCGTTCACAAAAACTCTAAGAAATTGGGGTTCAAATCTTACAATAGTTTCAGTGGATTCAGGCTGAAGAACATTTGACGTTGCCTCTCTGCAAGCCAAACTTGCGCCAAATATGAGTAAAATTATCATTATTCCTGAGAATACTTTTTTTATCAACGTTCTTTCTCCTAATACTAAACGAGTCTATTGGAAAATATACTTTATGCAGAAATGTTCTAGTTACGCACGCGCAAGTAAAATGACGACTGCAATCATAAACTCTACGGCCGTTACTGTGAAAGGCTTAAATTTGACGAATAACTCTCAAGGTCTGCTTTTTGTGATTACAACGAACTCTGTAATAGAGGCAACGAGATTTTAAGACAATTATCATGGAATCTGTATGCTTTGGTCAAGCAACAATACTATAATTCACAGCAGTGTCAAAAGCAACACAGCGTACAGTGTCTACTTATTATCGTCTCACAACACTACCCTAGTTGAAAATGGCATCATAGAGAATGAATATGGGGTCTATTTACAATCCTTTTGCAACAACAACATAACTCATAACAATATTCAATACAAAGAATACGATACCACAGCTATCCACTTAGAATCATCAAACAGCAACATCATTTACGACAACAACTTTTACACGTCAAACATAAAGACTGATGATTAATCAAACAGTTGGAACTATAGTACCCTTGGAAATTATTGGCACGACTATACAGGGGGACCTCCACACAATATCAGTTTAAACAATATAGATTATAATCCAGTCGAGCATCCTGTGATGAGTTCGTTAAAAGGAGACGTTGACTGGGACGGGGATGTGGACATATATGATATCGTTAAGATCACTGGTATCTATTGGTCTAAAAGAGGAGACAGTAACTGGAACCCGTACGCAGACTTGAAGCATGATGATGATTGGACAATCAATATATACGACGTAGTGAGGTGCACCGGAAACTTTCGTGCCGAATGGGATTGCTGACAACATGTTAACTGTGTGCGCGTAATCCCAACAAAGCCCATAACCCAACTTTCAGAGTAAAGGTAAAGTCTGAGCGCAGATCACCTGAAGAGTAGGATGGTTTTGGTGTTTCTGGGTTTTTCAAGGGTGGGGGTTGGGTTGCGTGCGCTCTTTCCACGCTATTGCTAAAATTCGAGAGATAGGAGAAAGTACGTGCGCACGCCCCCTCACAAACACGTTGGCAGAAGAGAATACTAAAAGTTTGCAATCTTCACAGAACTATTAACACTCAACTCGAACAGAATACTTTAACTATTAAGTAAAGTTTTGTCAAGATCGTTCGTTAACGCGGTGTTTTAATTCATTCGTAACCTGCTTTAATATTTACCGACTGGGAGCTGGCAGTCCGTTTTTAGGAATAGTTGCTGGTCCTCTAACTGGAGCACTATTTGTACATGACCCATGTTCACGCACATAATCATCAGATGTCCCACCAGGCGTGCGTTTACGCCCGAAGCTTAAATCAGCTGAAGTATTTGATGAGTACAACATTAAAAAACCAAGAATAAAGATTGCGA
Organism: Candidatus Bathyarchaeota archaeon; assembly: GCA_029882535.1. Lineage (NCBI taxonomy): Archaea > Thermoproteati > Candidatus Bathyarchaeota > Candidatus Bathyarchaeota archaeon. The sequence goes on along the minus strand of JAOUKM010000005.1, from coordinate 26,840 downwards.
CCAGACCCAGAGCTAAAAACAATACTCTCTTCATAGCCTCAGCTTCTCTTAACATAAAAAAAGTCTAACCTGACTAATAAGATTTTGCGCGTGCGAACTAAAAGACATAGACGCTGTTTGCGCACGCTCTTTTTATAAAGGCGCTAAGAAAATAGTTGGTAACTTACAGCACCATGAAATCTTCGGAGGTTAGAAGATGCACGTACGTAGAACCTACGGGTTTTCACCGACATTCTTCTTGGTGGTCATTAACTTAGCGGTTTACATCTATACGTCTTTCTTAGGGCACAACTTCATTTTCACTGCAGACAGTGTCCTAGAGGTATATGGCCAGTATGGTTACGCGGTTTTTCATTATGGTTGGTGGTGGCAGCTAATCACATCCATGTTCGTTCACGTTGATATAGTTCACCTCGCCAGTAATACGTTCTTCCTATTGATATTCGGGTTAAGAGCAGAAGAACTCTTCACCGACACCGAGTACTATACTGTCTACTTAGCCTCAGGGCTAATAGGTAACCTTCTCAGCCTATTCTTACCCCCATTAACAGTATCTGCTGGAGCTTCTGGCGCCATCTTCGGATTGTTCGGTGCCGTCATAGTGTATTTGAGGAAGGTGGTGGGACGTTCTGTGATGGGGGCTTTGCTTTTCGCTTTTATGTTCCTCCTGATTACCGTTTCTGCAGGTACAAACATACTAGCTCATTTTGGCGGCCTTGTCGCGGGATTAGGAATTGGATATTGGTTGGCGAAAAATCGAAAGATCTTAATGGTTTATTAGGGCATTGTGAAGATTTCAAGCTTCACTTTCTGTCCATCCTTAATTTTAAGCTGGTTACGTAAGTATTGAGGCGCGATGATTTCTAACACAGAGGAATCGTAATGAGTTCGAAAAGCAAACATTAAGACAGCTTTCACTTTGTTGTTTATGAAAGCCGGGTAGCATTTAACTGCGCCAAACGTTCGCAACTCATCTTTGAAGCCTTCGATTTCTATAGCTGGATAGCCTTCCAGCTCTTGTTTGGTTTTCATGTCATAATCGGAGGTTAACTTGATGTTTAAAGTTCCAGGATATGGGTCGAATCCAAGTTTTTCAATGAACTGTCTTCGGTAGCCGTCTTGCTTAACGTAGTAGGCACCTTCGCCTAGACCGCTAAACACTACGCCTTCAAGTGTTACTGAAATTGGGTGAGCCGCTTCTATTATGACTTTTAACTTTGAATACAAATTCTTCAACTGCGCTTTCCCAACATCAGCCAACGTGATTAGGCAGCCCTCTGGCGTAATTGACCGTTTAATCCAGCCTAGGTTGTCGAGTTCTATAAGGTTGCGAGAGGCTGTTTGTTGAGAAACACCAGTTTTTTCTGCTAGATATTGGGTAGAGACTTTCACTGTTCTATGGTAAGCTCCTATCTCAGCAAGCTTGTATAACATAAATTGTCGTCTCCATGATTGTGTGTTGATGTGAGGGCTGCTCACTCTTATGCACCTTACTCAAAAAAGGGAAGCTACTCACCTATAAAAATAACGTAAAATGAAAAACTTAAGCAAATAATCTAGGCTAGAGAATGCGTATTATCTGAACAAGATTTTTTGTTGGCAAAAGGTTTCACACTTGCTTAGAGAAAGGTGAAAGGGTTTGAGTGAGCAAGTAACGGAAAAGAAAGAGGCTCTTGCGAAAGCTTTCGCGAAAGAGTTAGGTGGAGACATGGTTCCAGTGCACGTAACGCTGTTTCAGCCGTTCCACGACTTTCTAAAAGAACACTTGGAGTTTTTCGGCAGCAAACAAACCATAGCAGACGTTTGCAGGGAGATGATCTACAAGGAAGCCCACAAATTACATGACATGGTAACGCCCAATGAAGATTCTTATGTGAATAGCCAAAACTGGTTCAGCAAGCGGAGCCACATAGAGATAACTAAGGAGTTGTGTGGAGACAGAGAAGAAAGCGACATGGCAGAACTAAGCCTGTAACCGTTGACGTGGACGTGAAAATGTTCCAGTTTATTATGGAGAAATCGCCTTGGTTAGCACACAACTCTGTTGAGAGCTTTGTTTCCGAGGCTGTATGCTTGCGGTTTACAGCTCTAGTAGAATTGATTGCAAAAAGCTAGAAGCTTTTAGCAAACACCCATCTTTTTTATAGGAAATCAATAGAAACTTAGGATACAAGAAATTCGACATGAAACGGTGGAAACGCATAGATGACTTGGGAAGAATCACGCAAGAAGGCTTTTGCAAAATTTCCAATCCTAGATATATTTGCTATAATAATTGTCGCCATCGTAACTCTAGTTGGCTCTATTTACGACGAAACGATGATGTATGGTTTTCCCGCTTTTCTAATCATGTGTGGTGCAATCTTGTGGTTTTCAGGGCTCAGGCAAGGGCAGAAAACAAATTTTCTTTACGGAACACGAATCATGGTGATTTCCATAATCGCTCTAATCGTAGCGCTAATCCTTCACCAGATCATAGGCTAGATATTTTCGCCCCTCTATCCCTTCTTTTTTTGTGCACACAACTCTCATGGGTGAGGACTACATGGTATTCCATTCACAGGAATGTCCCCCATACCCCTCGGCTTCACACCTAAGCTTGGTGGATGGAGTGTGCCATACTCAGCTTTGAAATTCTGATCAGCCTGTATATTTGCTACGAATACAGCAAATAGAGCAAAGGCGCAGATTCCTACTAAAATCAAGATTAAGTACTTTCTCTTCATAATCTGAACCTCTCCTAATAATAAAATGTCGAACATAACTAATTAAGGTTTTATAAGTTCCAGAAAAAAGGAGTATTGAAAGTAGAGAAGAAAGGAAAGAAGCCGAAAGTAGACACTTACCGAATCTAGCTTTTCCCAATTTACTCCCTCTTTTTTCTATGTGTTACCCTTCGTAGAAGCTAGTGTTAATGGGCTTTATTAAACAAGAAGTTTACCGATAAGAACTCTCTGACTTGGCTATCATATCTTTATACGCACACGCTGTCAGTTTATCCCAAATGACATGGAGGTACCTCCGGTAGGAGGCGCGTACATAAAGCTTATTGAAAGTTTCTAAACAAAACAATTTTAATATTATTCACTAATTACTGTGTGAGTTGGAATTGTGAAGGTTGGTAAAAGCTTTTCAGGAACTCGCTGGTTCTCGACGCTTATGGTATACCTTAAGGTTACGAGAGTTGGGAGTTGGCTTGGGTGGCTTTTTAGTTTTGGCTTAGGAAGCATCGTCCTGAGTTTACCCACTCCTGAGCGCTTCTTTGTTGTCTTGTTTGCTTTCTCACTTGCTACAGCCAGTATCTTCATCTTGAATCAATACTTCGACCGAAAGGAGGATCAAGAGAACGTGTTCAAGTCTAATATGCCCATTGCCTCTGAGAGAATAGCGCCTCGGACAGCGTTAATCTTTTCCCTTTCGCTAATTATTCTATGTTTAGTTTTGGTAATTTTGGTTGATGCGTATCTCCTACCCTTGTTTGTCATCTATCTTACGTTCGGAACTGCATATTCTGCTCCCCCCTTCAGACTGAAAACAGTGCCAATCGCAGACTTTATAGTTTCAGGAGTAGGTGCTGGCTTCATGCCATTCTTAATGGGGTTGGAGTTAACTGGCAAGCTAAACTCTGATGTTTCATTGATTCTGTTAGGTGCCATGCCGCTAATGCTGATTCATTGTAGTGGTCACGTTATTCAGGCCATTGGAGACTATAAAGTAGACCGTAAAATGGGAATTCACACTTTTGTTGTCCAATACGGAAGAAAGAATGGTGCCATTGTCGCCGGATTTATGTTTGTATTAGCATGTTTCTCGCCCTTAGTCTATTCAGTTTTTGGTTTGCTGCCTTACAGACATTTATTCTTGTTTTTGGTATTCTTTCCCCTTTCCGTACCCATTGTCGGCGTTATGCTGATATGTTAAAGGAACCGTCGACAAGAAACGTCATTAAGCTACAGGAAACCGCGGCAAAGTATGGGGTTGTTGCGGTGGTAGTGATGTTGTGTTATTTGTTACTTGTGAAAGTAGTTGGCTTTTGAAGGATTTAAGACCTAACCGCCTACAGCGTGCGTGAGAAGAAGAAACTAAACTCATTGGAGCAGGGGTCGAATATGTACGCTAAAGCGAGAGACGGTATTGCTATATATCGCAAACGCAAATGAAAAAAGTAGTATTATTCGAGCTCCGGTAGTATAGTCCGGTTAAGTATAGTGGCCTCTCGTCTTTTCTAAGAGGGAAAGCCACCGACCCGGGTTCAAATCCCGGCCGGAGCACTATTTCAAGTTAGAAGTGTTTATAATATGTTAAAGTGTTCAGCTCTGAAATTAACATTTATCAAGTCCATCCTGAAAACCTCATTATCGGCTTCAAAACCTTCCTTCCATGCTTCCACCTATAATAAATCGCATACGCAATCAATGCACCAAACCTTATCTTCCAATACTGGTCCTCCGAAACGAAAACCTCTATGTTGCGTTTCCAGCATGTAGCTATAAGCTCCCATTGCAGCGGCGTTAAATGTTTTAAATCCATGTGTCGCGCCTCTTTGAGCATGCAGTCTTCTTCCGAAGTAAACAGCAAGGGCACATAGAATAGTTTGCTGCGTTTCAATTTGTCTACTAGTTCAAGCGTTGCGATCGTATCATTCTCGGTTTCACTGGGCAAACCAATGATTAATGTTGCTAATGGCCAAATACTGTTTTCGTTCATAACTTCAATTCCCTTCGTTACTACGTCATGCCATTCCTTGGGTTTGTACGGCAACATTTTGCCTTTCATGTGCTCATTCATAAGTCGAATACTTCCAGTCTCTATGCCAATTTCAACCGAGCTATGCCTAGTGCCCTTCGTAACCCACAGAGATTTCTCTAGAAGAATCGGACTAATCTCTTCGATCATCTTAGGATCATAAACAACAGGTGCCAAAGACGCATGAGCAGGTTGAATATACTTGACTCCAGGCACAGCAGCAATTGATTTAATCAATTTTACAACCGCTTCACGATCTGGTAGAAACTTCTCCTTAGACTGGTATAAAAACAAGTCTTCGCTAGCCAAAATTATCATTTTTGTGCCCTTACTCGCATTCAATTCAACCTCTTTCAAGACATGGTCTAGAGGAAAGGAGTAACGTCTCCTCAATGTTGGTGAGCAGAATTTACAACCGCGTCCGCAGCCACGCATAACTTCCACGATGCCAAAAATTGACGGTTGTATAATGCATGGGATTTCTTCTGGGTCAGGCGATTCGGTTTCAACTAGTAGAGGAAGCTCTTCGCCATTGAGAGCCATATGAAAAATTTTCAAAGCTGTCTTTTCACCCTCACCCATAACAATGCAGTCTATGCCGTATTTCTTTTGCAGTTTCGCTTTATGAATTTGCCATGCACCTGTGCCTCCAAGAATTATTTTAGCACCCCACTTTCGAAGAATTGGCTTGTTCATTAGTTCTCTGAATTCAGCAGCTGCTATGGGTTCGCCACCAAAGCCTACAAAGGATGTGTAAGTTCGGCTGACAAAACCTGTTCCAGCTGGCTCCATAGAAGAGATTCCAACAACCTTTGTTTTTGGTCCCACAACCTTTTGCAGATTATTCGGATGTACAACCGCAACGTTCTCGGCGCCAAATTCCTTAATCAACACGGCTTCGATTTTTCGCATTCCATAAGGTGCATATCTAGCAATGCCATTTTTGTTATTAGGCACCGGCGGGTACCAATACTTTTTCAGCAATCTTTTCGGAATAATGCCTGTTGGGAACCCTCCCGTGAATGCCCTGAAGGGACTGAGATTGAAATCGCTCATATCGGTAGCGGAGCCTGTGAGAACAATGAGAACCCCTTCACTCTCTGAGTGAACAAGCCTTTTCCTTGGCATAGTTCGCATTTTTGCAAGACTAATTTAATAAATGTATTGAATCAAAAATCAGAAAATGTGGTATTTCGGCGGAATTTGAAGATGGCAACTTATATTCCTCAAAGAGATTGGTTATTTTATTGGAGAAGCGAAAACTGCAAAAGCGAGTGGGAGCATCGTATTTTTCTATACGGCTGAAACAATAGTTCTTTTCTGCGAAACACAAACGCTAATAATACTCGTCTTATATCAAAAGCTGAGAGCTGCAAAACAGGATATTTGTGACACAAGAGCAAAAAATATTCTTAAAGAAACTGTGGGTTGTTGGAGGAAAGAATGTGAAATACGTGGACTTTGTCGACTTTTCATATAGCCCTAAAGAAGACGATTTAATCTGTGATTTTTATGTTGAGCCGAGAGGAATTGATATTAAAGTGGCTGCAGGCGGAGTTGCTGCTGAAAGTTCCATAGGAACATGGACTGAACTGACAACGGTGAAAACTTATGTGGAAAAATTGCGTGCCACAGTCTTCGAAATCAACGGAAACAACGTTCGCATAGCTTACCCAGTTGAGCTGTTCGAACTTGCTAATATGCCTAACATTCTCAGCAGCATAGCTGGAAACGTGTTCGGTTTGGGTGCTCTGCGGAAGCTTAGGCTTAACGATGTGTATTTTCCTTCAAAGATTGCTGACAATTTCAAAGGCCCGAAATATGGCATTGATGGAGTTCGAAAGCTTTTAGAGGTTAAAGATAGAGCGTTGGTTGGCACGATAATTAAGCCGAAACTTGGTTTGAAGACCGAGGATCACGCAGAAGTTGCCTTTAATGCGTGGGTTGGCGGGTGTGATATTGTGAAGGATGATGAAAACTTGAGCAGTCAACAATTTAATCCCTTCGAAGATCGTGTTATAAAAACTTTGGAGTGTAGAGATAAAGCTGAACAGGAGACTGGTGAAAAGAAGGTTTACATGGTTAACGTGACCTCAGAGACGAGTCATATGATAGAGCGGGCGCAGTTCGTGGAAGAACATGGTGGACGATATATGATGGTGGACATTCTTACTTGTGGTTTTGCTGCCTTGCAGACATTACGCAATCAAAACTTCGACCTAGTAATCCATGCTCACAGAGCGGGACATGCGGCGTTCACGAAAGACTCTGAGCATGGAGTTGCTATGCGGGTGATTGCTAAAGTATCTAGGATAATTGGAGTGGACCAGCTCCACGTGGGTACCGCTGTTGGAAAAATGTCTGAAACGAGAGAAGAGGTGTTGGAAAACTGTGACGCGCTAAAAGCTGAAATAGACGGTTTGAAGCCTGTTTTACCAGTGGCTTCAGGAGGTCTTCACCCAAGCTTGGTTCCAGCCTTAATTGAGATTTTCGGAAAAGACTTTGTTATTCAAGCGGGAGGAGGAATTCATGGTCACAGGGATGGTACCGTCGCTGGCGCCAAAGCGATGAGGCAGGCGGTTGACGCAAAAATGCAAGGCATAGTTCTAGAGAAATATGCAGAAACACACAAAGAACTGAAAACAGCGTTACAAATGTGGAGATAAAAAACATATGTGCTGATTTGTTACATGCTTAAAATGAGTAAGAGCTAAATAAGAAAGGAAATCCTAAGCCGAAAGGCCATTTATATCTGGAGGATACGAAGACTCTAATCTAAGCCACGAGCGCGTTCGCTTTTTGTCTCAATTGCTTAACTGCTTATTAAGCAGCAAAACATATAAGGTATGTAAAAGGATATACCAAATATGCAGCCAGCCAAAGACACGCCGCCACCGAAAAACGAAAAAGAACACGTACGACGCACCACCATAATCCTTGAAGAAGAGGAACGCAAGTACATAGACAAACTCATCCAAGACGGAAAAGAAGCAGGTATAAAACAACTCGTCTCCAAAATGTTAGATGTCTACAGAAGTATGATGATCTACGACTGGAAATACCCCGGCGAATACTATGCCGGCATCAGCCGCATCGCCTTCATCAACATAGAATTAATCCACACCCTACTCCAATACATTCCCCCAGACCAACACCACGAAGTAGGTAAAAAAGCGGGTGAAGCCGCAAAAATCAGTATGGAAGCCACTCTAGATCTTAACACAACAGACAAAGAAAAATGGTCAGAAGTTTTCAAACGTCTTCGCGTTCAAGGTCTTGGCGACTTTTTCCAACGAGACAAGTATATAATGATCAAAGCTCCCTACATCAACAACCATGAGGTACAACGTGGATACCTTGAAGCTCTCCTTGGCATAGCTCTCGAAACACGCACCACGAACCCGCCTTATGTCTATGAAATCATTACCTAGCGTTGTATTGTATAGAGATCAATTCTATTTTATTGCAAACAAATGATTCTATTTCTAATCCGAAGTAAACACATTTACGTCATATTCTAATTCGGATTCAGAATTCATACCTCTTAAATCGTACACAAAACAAGTCTCTTCCATCCCTGCAGGAAAGACAAAAAAATGCAATCCCTGATGCCAGAGTTCTTCATGCTACTGGGCATTGACTTCTTCTTAGCCACAAGCCTACTAACGTGCATATTTGACAAATACTTTCCAGACAAACTCGCCTACCTCTACCAACTAGTCGCTCTAGCAGGCTTTGGGCAACTCCTCGTCACCCGCGAATTCATGGCCTCTTTCCCAGATTACATGCGCTTCTGGTACAGCTTCATCTACCTAATCATTGCAGTAACCAACATTGCCGCCCTCAACGTCTACCTATTCTTCTATAAAAAGACGATGACCATTGCAAAGCTTTTCTCAATCGTCGCTACAGCGCCTGCTTTCATCATATCAACGATGTTCCTATACAACTACGCTGTCGAAGCCCCACACGCAATAATTCCACTCCCACAACTTCCCTTAGACCTCATGTTCATTAGCGTCTTCGCCTTCGACACCATAGTAGTCAGCGTAGGCATCTACGCTCTCATAAAACCAAAATGGTGGCAAATAACCATCCCCTCAGCCGCTCTCCTAATAGGCGCAACAGCCTTCGTGTCCATTAAGCCAACATTGGGTGAATCTGCCTTCATAGTAGGCGCCATATACGTATACATAATTTTGGGAATTGCATGTGTTGGAGTCTTAGGAGCAAGTGTCTACGTACTCCTAAGGTTTTGGCGGGATATACAAAGAAAGAAGGGAGGTGAAATAACAAAATGAACATAAACTACAAGAAATCAGCAAAACTTATACTACTATTGATATCAACGCTACTCATAGCCACAGCAAGTGCAGCTACTTTCAGATACATGTACATAGACGGAAGTGTCACAGTAGGAGCTGCAAAATTCATATGGATAGAGGGTCTAGATTCTCCTGGCGATGCAACAATATCAGGCAGCACGTATACTGTGGATTTTGATGTGGAACCTGGAACTCCGCGAAATTTCACTGAATGCGTTTTTCTTAAGAACAATGACACTGAAGCACATAACATGACTATTAGTGTAACTACGACAATATCAGCAACCGATTTTACTGAATGCAAAATGCACATCTATGAAAACTCAACAACATCATGGGTGTTTGTTGACACACTAGATATAACAACCTCTGATTCCTATGAAACATACACTGGAAATGACCCGTTACAGGCAGGCGAATACTATCAAATGACATTCGAAGTAGTTGCTACTGTAGGAGCAAGTGGAACGTACGATTTCGACATCCAAGTGGAATATGAGTAAAAAACTCATATTCTTTTTTTTCATTTTCCTCTTTGTTATTCCTACTTTAGATGCGACGCGTGATGCATCGAGCCCGAGGTTCAAAAGGGGTTGCTTTGCGGGGTGTATGCCATATTAAGAAACAATATATTTATATTAGTGCACACACTATGTTAAGCTATGGCAGCGCTTGCCCTGAGGTTCAATTGCGTTTGGTTTCATTAGGAAGGGTAAAGAGGTTTGCGCAGTGTTGGAAGGAGAATATGGGAAATAGGGATTTGTTATGTTGATTTTGGATTCATATGTGTTAAATAAGCATTCGCAGAATGGTTAAAGGAGAGGTGCAAACGAACTTGCTAAAAATGCTGAAATCAAGAAAAGGTATTTCTCCAATCCTAGCTACACTGCTTCTAATTGTAATCGCAGTAGCAGCAATAGTCGTTACATACGCTTGGGTAATGACCTTCATGGGAGCACAAACAACCGCAGGCGGAACAATCTTAGGCATCGATAACGTGTATTGGAACTCCACGGCTAAAACAACCAGCATAGATGTTAAAAACGAAGGAACAAGCGACGCAAAACTCGTCAGCCTTTACATAGGCAATACGGCTTCAAACCTCCTAGAAGTCACAATCTATACAGACCTCGGCACAACAGGAAAACTTCTGGCAGTCGACCAAAAGATCACAGTAGTTCTCGACTGGCCAAACGCTTTAGATTCTTATTGGACAAACGGCAAAACATACTACTTTAAAATCGTGCCTGAAACTGGAACACCCAAAGAGTTCACTCATGCCGCGCCGCCCACATAAAATGTATATCTACCATAAAACCGCGATTCGAAAATCGCCAACTTTTATTACTTCTTTCTTTCTAAATGAGACTATTCGAAAACCGAACAATGTGGAACTCAACAATGGAAGAGCTACTGTCTTGGACGCGCATCATCATTTCTTTAATCTTCTTAGCCTACGCTTCTTGGAGCGACTTTAAAACACGTGAAGTGAGCAATAATGTTTGGACTGTTTTTGCACCAGTCGCTTTCCTGCTGACTTTTGCGCAGTTCTTGTTTTTCCCACCCTTTATAGATACGCTTCAGTCAATGATTAATTATGGTGTCTCTTTCGCAATTACCTCCATTTTTTCAATAGCTCTATTTTATGTAGGAGCATTTGGCGGAGCAGACGCAAAAGCACTCATCTGTATAGCTTTGGCAATGCCGCTGCCTCTAGACTTTGTTGAGCCACTGTCAGGGTTTGTCTCTTTCATTTTTCCCATCACAGTCTTCAGCAACGGTGTAATAATTGCTGCTTTAAGCGTGTTCTATGCTCTCCTCCGCAACCTCTTGTGGAGACAAAGAACTGGTCAGAAACTCTTTGAAGGATACGAAAACGAATCGTTTGGGCGTAAAACATTAGCTTTATTGTGTGGCTACAAGGTTTCAGTTGCAGACTTGGAGGGATCGTTTCTGTATCCTCTTGAAGATTACCAGACGACACAACAAGGAGAGATGAAGAGACGCTTATTGTTATTTCCAAATGATGAGAACCGAGAAAAAATTGTTCAAAGAATCATCAAAGCCAAAAGTGAAGGAAAGACACAAAATACGATTTGGGCTACGCCTGGTTTGCCAATGTTAATCTTCATCACAATAGGTTTAATCTTAGCGCTTACAATGGGCGACATTGTTTGGATCGTACTAGGCAGAATTCTTAGATAAAATCAGCCAGCAGTACTCACAGCAACAGTAGGCGGAGACTCCACCATCACCCATAGTCCTTCTTCGCTGCCTGAGCTTGAGTATATAGGGTCAGTTCCATCAAAGTTAACAACAGCACCGTGCCAACTTATATCCAATGCATACTGGAACGAAGCAGAAGCCATCTCTACGGGGTTGAACTCAATAACCCGCCCAGAACTGATTACATTTAACGCTCCAGTCTTTTGACCAGCAATATCATCAAAAAAGTAAAGTAGCCGATTTACGTCATCAGTGAACATGATCCCAGCACCCGTGGTTCCCGTGATAAATTCGCTCCAGTGATGAGCCCATCCTGTGGGAAAGTCTGTAAAATTGTAGAATAGCCCGCTAGCGGTAGAAGTGGCAGTTCCATTTTCTGTTAGAGGTTGACCATTTCCTATAGTAAGTTGAATGGCGCTTAGATCATTAATGTTTCTGCTTTGGGTGGAATTTACAAATATTATCCGTGCGACGTATGTGTAATAGGTGGCGTTTGCTGGAAGGGTTACGACAATCTGCGCATATAAGTTAGGACAGCCATTAACCCCACCTGACCATTCAGCCTCTTGCTGCACTATATCTCTCACTATACCATCGTGAATCACGTAAGAAGGACTTGCACCATAGGCCGGTTTTTCATCATTTATCCGTAAAAACTCCGCCTTTGCCGAGGAAACTCCGAGAGTTGAGGTTACACTCCATTCGTCCCATTCTCTATGTATGGTGAGATCTATTTTTCCATTTGAGAGAATACCGTGGTCAGGGTTGCTAACGTCGTCGGTGAAGTACCTGTTTATTCTAGCGTAGGGTGTCTGGTTCGCTATGTCTCTTCCATCCCACCACAACGTGACTTTTTCAACCTCATGATTCCAGAGGAAAACAAAAATATGTCTATTGCTGAAGACACTTGCGTTACTTGTTAAGCCCAGCGGCACTTTGTAGTTTGATCCCCAGTCTTCAGTTTGGAATGGCACTTCACGGCTTACTCCGTTAATAGTTTGATTGGTGTGAAATGCTTTTACTGGAATTGGTGGTATGGGTTTGCCACTTGTTGTTAGTTGAAGGTTTTGGCCTAGCCATCTTAGAGTGCCATTTTGAAGGGCTTCTACGACCATTGTATCTTGGCTAAGTGACGAGTACAGTATTTGATTCCAGCTGAAAGTATAAGTGTAATGCGAAAAAGTTGAAGCTGAAACCATAATCCCTCGAGAATCAACCACTTGAAGCATGTAAGATGACGGGTCAATGCCGCTTGGGGTTGTTATGTTATAGACTGAAAAGGAATCCGCGGACATAATAGAGTTAATGACCAGCCCATTGTTATTCAATTCCCAAACGGACTCGATGTAGTTGTAGCTGTAGAAGAAGAAGTTGTTTTGGCCTAGCTTAGGATATGGTTCATCATTGTCGCGAGTTACGTTGACAAGCACGGAGCTTGTATTGGAAGGGTTAACGGTGACATCAAGCCCGACTGAAGTGGCGAATCGTATTCCATAAATGCCTATCCCTATCAACGAATAAGTTACGTTGATAGAGCCTTCGCTGGAACTAGTGCGGTTAAACCATGAAGTGCCTACATGCGAATAGTTGATGTGGAAAGAAGGACTCCAGTCAGGATGTGTATAAGCTATGTTTTCTAAACTGCTTCGCAAATAGTCTGCAACAAGACTTTGGGCATACGTTCTGTTACCTGTAACCTGCAAAATTGAGCCATAGTATCCAACTACAAATTCGAGAACACGATTTATAGCCAGATTCATCTCATTAGTAGCACCTAAGATTTGAGGACGTCCCCGAATGGGAGTGTTGCGTATTATAGAATATGTTGTGATAATGGCAGTGACAAGCACGATGGCAACTAGCAACGCAGCGATTATAGAGAACTGCCCTTTTTTGTTAAGTAGCTTTTTCATGTTAACTTCCTCCTTGCTGGCTAAGCTGTAGTACTATAAGCCTTTGTGTGGGTCTTTCGCCAGCAGTTAAAGTGAATTCAGATTTGTAGATGATTGGGTGGTAATACATGAGTAGAGAAAGAGCGGTTATTCTTATATCAGGCGTTCTCGTTAACCCAATTGCAGTAAAAGCTCCTGTGCCAGTGTGTTTGAAAGTTGCGGCAGCATATCGGTCGCTCACTGGATTGAACACGCTTGCCGTTACAGTTGTGTGATACGTGCCTTGGATCCAAGAAGGCAATGCACGTGTTGCGGTTTGGTAGGGCGAAGGATAAATGCCGTAATAGTTTGAATAGTAATATGCTTCTGTGGAAAAATAGACAACGCCGGGGCTTCCTGTAATCCATGAGCCGTCGTAGCTGTAAGATGGATAGTTTTCTACGTCTAAGCCTCTAAGAAAGGAATTAAGTCCACCTGCAGTTACCATTCGCATTCCGTAAATTCCCCAACTGTTGTCACTGCTTGCTAATTTTATGGTGTTACTAACATAGAAGAACGGGTATCCAACGATGCTTACCCAGGTCCAGTTGTACTGGTTGACTCTTTTGCCAAGTTCGTAACAGTATTCAGCGTAAGAGTCTCGAGGGTATGAGTCAGCATATGCTGAGGGAATTGGCACCGCTTCTCCGCAGGTGTTTATTATCACTGCGTTTGTAACGTTCTCGTAGGGGAGACTAGAAATCTCGGTGCCGTCCAAAATATGCCCAAGGTCTGTTGTGTTTTGCACCATTATGGTTGTGTTGAAATAAGGTGAAAGCAAGTTGTAAAGGTCTTCAGCTAGGCTTTGGCTAGTGTAGCCTGTGATCCACCATCCGTTTGCGTCGCTGCAGTTGAGAATATAAAGCGTTCCAGAGATTTTCTGCGGCGTGACTGCGAATGTTACGTTTGTTGACATGACGAGGTATGTGGACGCTTCTGAGTCGGTTCCAAGTCCGCTTTCAGAATTTGTGATTGAGTGAAACTTCCTGTAGGTCAGAGCGTCGCCACTGCTCTTAGTAATGTCGTAGACGGTTAGATTGTAGACTATGTTAGGTGGCAAGCTGGCAGAGAGAGCTATCTCCAAATCTGTCCAAGCTGGGTCTGTGGGGTTTTCAAAAATGGCTTCAGTTAATGATTTATCCACGTCGAGGACTTGAAGTGTTGTTAGGGCAAGTTGTCGAAGGTTTGGAGATGAAATTTGCTTGGGAGACGGTAAAACTGCGAAAAACGTTGCTGCAATGAATGCAACCGCCAAGATAAGAATCACCATCGAAATTTCGATAGTTCGCAACATTTCCTAAGATCACCCCGTTGGATTCCAAATTTGATAACCTTGTAAGCTCCAACATGTAATCTTCGCTTGATACGCCAGTTGATCAACAGTTACTTGGCGAAGATCGGTAGCAGTCCAAACATTACCATAGGGATTATCGCCGAACAACGTAGAAACAGCTAGAGTGCCTATGCCCCACGGCATAATAGATATCCCATATTCGATAGCGCTAACGCGATAGGTAACAAGCAAAAACCCTGGACATCCAACAGGAAGCGTCGTCAGTTCATAGTTCTTAACACCATAATTAAGAATACCAGTAGAATTGGCTATAGGCCACTCCTGAAAATCAAAATCTTCAGTCAAGATAAAAAACGTAGCATTGAATGCATAAGCAGGCACTGGCGACCCTTGATCATGCACATCCCAACTGTGGGCAAGGTAAACTTTCCCCGCTTCATAGTCTACAACGAATGGCATAACACCGCCACCTCGAGTGAATGTTCTATGAGAATAGTGACCTAAACCAAAAAGGCCGCTCAGACGTGCATATACGACAATAGTATATGTTTCGCTTGCTCCATCAAAGGCGAAATTTAAATACGCCACACCGGCCGAGTCAGTCTGCGCCGTGTCAGTAAAAATCTTTATAGAGGCATAGTTTCCCGTTTTGTAGCTTCGGTAAAAATAATAACTCAAAGCAGCTCCACTTAGAGGAAAACCAGGACCGTCAACCTCAACTTTCAAAATCAAAGGATTAGATTGATACTCAGATATAGACACTTTCACTATTGGCGCAATGCTGAGTTGAAATCCATAAGTACCATTTACCCCTAACAGTCTAGAAGCTGTCTCATAGTTTATAGAATCACTAATTGGGATAAACAGGTAACCACTAGGTCCCAAACTAATATTGTTGTACCATTTTCCTGAATCACGGGGATACTCTACTGGTTCTCCAGAAAGAGAAGTCAACCTCATGAGAGCGAAGGAGCTAAGCACGTAGCCGCTTGTCCCTGGCTTTTGAAGCCCAAAACAAGACAAAGTAGCATTTGTCTCACCCCACTTGTATGGATAGCCTGGACTCAGCAAAATGTTATCCAGTAGATCGCTGGCTTTAAGCGATACATGTCTATTTTGCTGATACAAAATCGCAGTTTGCAACGTCTGAGTAAAAAGACCGATAAACAATAGCATTGCCCCTATGAAAGCCACAGTTGCAACCAAATGGTCAATAGTTACTCCTGTCATTTTTTACTCTCCTCTACTATCCAAACGAAAAGTTGAGAGTGCCATTAGAGAATTTTTCAACCTTTATGCTAGCACTCGTAGAATTGCTCACAAAAGTTGATTGCCCCCACAGCACGTTAGGACCCAACGTAACGCGAGTGGTTGCTGTGGTGCCTATTCCCATCATAGTTAAATACAAATCTATTATTGTGCTATTCTCAACCCTTCTATTAGACGCCGTGATAACGTATGGAATAGATTCGATGAATGGCGGAACGTTTGCGGCTTGAGTAGTGGTTCCAGCCGCTATTTCTTCACGGTTCAAGGAGAAATAAAGCTGCTGAATAGTGGTTCCTATGTGGCTTGCAACGTCTTGAAGCGCTGTTTCCCTACGCCGAACAACCCAAGCATCCATCATCCAACTAGCAGTCACAGGTATCAAAATAACCTGCATCAAAAGAATCGGAACCATGATGGCGTATTCCATACTCTGATGCGGCATCTAAAACACCCTCCACATATCAAGCATGCACCCCAAATGCCACATCCACTTCACCAACGTAAAGCTCAAGAACAGTTTCTCCAGCTAACGATATTGATTCCTCAATTTCAGGAAAATTGAAGAAAAACTCGTTAAATCCATCTTCTTTCATAGGAAAACTTACCACAACTCTAATTCCAGTTACGGTTTCTCCCAACTTCGAAAAAGATTGCCCAGTTAGAGTAACAGACTGAGAATGTTTAGGACCCTCTCCTTCTAAAAGAATAGGCAGATACAGTCGAGTATAGTTCATGTTACCTATCCTCAGATTTAGCATCCTTATAGTTGGCATAACTACAACTCTTACAAAACTGCCATCTGTCATTGGAAGTTTTTCAACCGCAAAAATCCTCGCAACAGGCGCAGAAGCCCCACTTAACAAAAATCCATCGTTAGAAGAAGGATAAATCAACTCATAATAGTCGTTCCCAACGGAGTACTGCGCTACAGGCATGTTGAAACAGATGATGCCTACTGTGTTCGTGTAAAATTTCTCAATGGGTTCCGACCCGTTAGTGCTTATGTAAATTGTATAATTCAACGCGGACTCAAAAGCAATGCTGCCATATCTGCTTGAATAGCGAGCAGTTTCCGTGCGTCCAATTACCCATGCAACGTCGTCTATCTGAAGTCCCAAAGTCTGCATAAACTGCTTCGTAGAGTTAAATTCACTTTCAGCCATTCTGACTAAGAGAAAGTTGCTGGCAAAGGCAAACGCAACAGTAATTAACGCAACCATAACTCCAGTTATTATAACTGCAGAAATAGCGGGGCTTATCGCCCTATTACTTCGGCGTCTTCTACTTGCCTTCAAAACCATCTCAATGATTAACCTCCTGTAAAGCTAATCAGAGATGGAGCCACTTTCGCTGCTACTATTGCAATTATTGTCAGTAACGCCGAATGTTTGAAGCCTGCCGCAACGGATTCCTCGCTTATCTTCCCTCCTACAAGCCCAATTAAATAGCTGTGAATTATGACTGATGTGGAGAAGATGATTAGTAGAGAATCTATGTCAACTGTAGTCGTTGCCTCAGAACCCGCAAGACCAACTGTCTGTGTTGTAAAAGTAAGCATCATAACAGTTGTAGCCACCAACATAAGAGCTGCAAAGTAAGGCATCATTATGTAAGGCTTAACCGCCATCTTCTTCTCCCTTTCCACCTCCTGCGTCGTAGTGCTAAACCTTGCAAGCGACTCAATCATCGCAATGGTGCCACCGCCAACATCAATTGTCTCCACCAAAAGAAACATAACAATCTGCGTCGCCCAACTCTTCGTTCGGCTAACAAAATCCATGAAAACCTTCCTTATCGGGATTCCCCAAGAAAGTTCAGCCGTTATCTTCTTCAAATGCTTGCTAAAACTGCCATATTCCCGATTGGAAAGAGTTTCTATACATTTTTCGGGCGCAAGACCAGTCTTTCTAGTTTCTGTAAGATCTTGAAGAAAGAGAGTAACTCCTTTTTCAGTGCTTGCTTTTTCTCCGGAAAGCCTCATGTGGATAATAGCAGGCGGTCCAGATGTAATCACTAAAGCTATTGCAACTGCTGTCGGAAGGTCAACAATATTCGCTAATGGCACAAGAAATGGAACCGACATCAAGCCAACGAAGTTAGTGAGAAGCATAAGAACTACCGCAGCTATCCCAGAACAAATTCCAAAAGCCTTGTAGGGTCTCCAGTCCGTAATTGGAGATTTCGGCTGCATCCCATGTGCAAGATAGATAAACACAAACGAAAGTAGCGGCGTGAAAACATACGTGTACAGGATTATTCCTGAGTACGAGGACATTCCTGTGCTATAAATTGACTCCACGCTGAATAGGATATAGAAGCATAGAGACATGAGAACCATGATGATAATAAATGACTCTAGAAGCATACCAAGACGCTCTGCAGCCGAGCGCACTCTTGCAGCTCTTGTTTTGAAGAGCTCTTCTGCCTTTGTTTCAAGGAAACTAGTAATATCCCCGCCTATAATTACTGTGGAAGCATATCCTCCGACGAATTCCCGATAAATATCTAGTGGGTTTCCCTTTGCAGATTTTTGCATAGCAGTTAAAGGATCTACGCCGAAAATCTCTACGTCTCTAATTAGATTTCTTGCTTCTTGGCTCATAGCAGGCAACAATTCTGCTTCACTAAGTCGCTTAAAGCTTGTGTATGGAGGGATTCCTCCTGATGCCATAACAGCCACGTAGGTTGCTGCAAACGGCATTTCTCTTTCCAGCCGTTGAGATCGTTCGCTGGCTTTTGACATGGGGGTGAGCATAAAGGCGATCATTACGAATAGTGGAGTGGGCACCAAGAAGATAAGAGGAATTAGTTTCAAGAAATAGAGAAGCACAATACCAACTATGCTGACTGGAAGGGTCAGAAAGGCTGCAAAAAACATTAGAGAGACGTATGTTTCAGGGTATATTCTCATATTTGCTCGTTGGAGATAACCTTCGAACTCGAAGATGTTCTTCAGGAACGCTGGCGCTAACCTTCCGAAAAAACGGAATGAAAGCCCTTCAAGAGTGTTTAGCAATGGCAAATGCTTCTATTTCTCCTGCTGAAACTTTTTCATAGAACTCTTCTGGTCTAGCATAATATTCCGCAATAATTGCTGCAACATCTTTGTAGCTTCGTATGTTCTGTTCTCTCATCCAATGTAACACTTTTCTGCGCTGCTCAATCTCTCTTTGCAAATCTTTTTCGCTCAACCCGGTGCGTTCAGATATGAAGGGGAACATGACGCTATCGTTGAATGAAGACAAGTACTCGTCTTGCCCAGGTTTCCATTTGAAAGTTCTTCGATAATCTTCGTAGTTTGCAACTTCACTTATTTCCATCACACGTCTAAACGCTTTCGTTTCACCCTCTACTTTAACATGAACTCTCTGAACAGATAGAACGATGTTCAACAGCGGTATGTATGCAGGTGCAATGTTCATAGGCTTCTGAGTAAGACGCTTAACCGCTGAGTCAACGTCTTCAGCATGCATCGTGCTCATGCCACCGTGACCTGTTGCCATCGCTTGGAACAGGACATAGGCTTCGTTTCCTCGAATCTCCCCTACTATAAGAACGTCTGGTCTATGTCTCATCGAAGTTTTTACAAGGTCGAAAAGTGTTACTTCACCTGTCTGATTTTCGCCAAGCCCATAACTTCTTCTCGCAATCAACGAAACCCAGTTTTCATGAGAGAGGTTCAGCTCAGCTGTTTCTTCTATTGTGATTAGTTTGCTTCCTGGCTTGATGAGACAGGCAAGAGCGTTTAACGCTGTTGTTTTCCCAGCCGCAGTGCCGCCTAGAATCATGACTGATGCTCTATTTTCTAAGCAGAGCCAAAAATATGCAGCAATTTCTTCTGAGAATGTTCCAAGGTCAATTAAGTCAATGATAGAATACGGGTCTTCTCTGAATTTTCGTATAGTGAATGCTGTGCCGAAAGGCGTGATTTCGCGTCGGTAACATACGGCAAGTCTATGTTTTCCGGGAAGTGAGGCATCAACTATTGGAAATGCAGAGCTTACATGTTTTCCAGCCATGTGAACTAGCTTAACCACTGTGTTGTCTAATTCGGAGTCTTCTTCGAAAATGAGGTTGGTTTCGATGCTTTCGTATTTTCGATGCCATATGTAAACTGGTTTTTTTATACCATCGCATGATATGTCTTCGATGTTAGGATCACGCATCAGCGGATCAATTCTTCCGAAGCCAACAAGATCTCGCTCCGCATGATAGAGTATTTTATACCAAGAAACATCCGGCAACCATCCTAAGCTGATGCGGTATTTATCAACGATTCGTCTTGCTGCGGTAGCAAAAAACTTTCTGGGATCTTCGATTTCCTCTTTTGGAGACTCGATCTCGGCCAACAAAATATCTAAAACACGGTTGTAAATGTTCTGTTCTAAAGGGTCTAACTGCAACTCGTCTAGTATATATTTATACTCGCCAGTTTTTGGGTTCTGTACTATAGCCACATGTGCAAAAGGTTCATACAATGGGTATCTTTCAATAATCTTGAAGCCTCTGGGAACAGGTTTTGGCGGCGCTTTTGGGACAACCATTTGCTTAGGTAGCTTACGGAATTTGGGTAAATGGATTTTTTTCAAGTGTTGCAACGTTGCTCTCCTAAACAATTAAAGTGCAAGACTACGTATTAAATATTGCGTCTTGCTAAATCGTAGTCAGACTCAGAAACATATAACGTAAAGAGTACAACGTAAAAAGCAATATTATATTTGCAGAGCGTTATTTGCCGTTTTGAAAAAGTGAAAGATACGAGAAAAGTCGAATTTGCCATCGAAGAAAAAATAAAGAGGTTGGGTTACTTTTATCCTCTCAGTTCGTACACTTTAGCTTTCAAAGGCGGAACTATTTTGAAGAGGTCTTCTACAATACCATAATCGGCTACGCCGAAAATTGGTGCGTTTCGATCCTTGTTTACTGCAATGATTAGGTCTGAGTTTTTCATTCCGAGGACATGTTGGAAAGCGCCGCTTATTCCTAGAGCGATGTAAAGTTTTGGCTTAACGGTTTTTCCAGAGCTGCCTACTTGGCGGTCGTTAGGAAGCCATCCTTTGTCTACGATTGGGCGTGAACACGCTAGGACTCCTCCGAGGGTTTTTGCTAACTCTTCCACTGGGGGAATCTCGCTTTCGTCTTTTATCCCGCGTCCAATTCCTATGAGCACGTCTGCAGCCGTTATGTCAACACCGCCTGGAGGAGGCAAAACATATTCGATAAAGCGTTTTTCCGTTATTTCTTCAGAAAGGGGCGAAGGCGCTTCAACAATTTCTCCGTTCATAGGGATTTTTTTTTCAGCTGGAAAAGCTGCTTGGCGAATAGTTACGATGTAGCTTTCTGCTTTACGAAGCGTTGCATTAACGTTTACTTTGCCGCCATATATTTGCCGAGTCACAGTTAATGTTTCGTTTTCAAATTTTAGGTCTATGCAGTCCGTTGCTAAGGGAGAATCTAATGAGGCAGCGAGGCTTGGAGCCAAGTCCACGCCGAAAGAAGTGTGCCCAATTGAGGTTAGTAGTGGCTTGTGTTCCTTAATTAGGTTGGATAGCACTTTTTGATAGGCTTCTGAGTTGAAGTTTTCCAGCTTAGCGTCCTCAACTACTAAAACCTTTTTTGCGTATTGTGAAAGAGTTTTGGCATGTTCTTTAACGTCTTTTCCGAAGAGTAGCGCTGTTAGTTCTGTGTTTGTTTTTTCGGCTAATTCTCTGCCTTTGGTTAACATTTCGAAAGTTATGTCTCTAATTTGACCTTGTCTATGCTCAGCCAGAACGAAAATTTCCTGCATCTATACTAACCCCCTTGCCTTGAGAGTTTCGGCGATTTTCGCAGCAATTTCTTCGGGAGTTCCTTGTAAGAACTCTGCTTGTTTCTCCACGGGTGGCACATACATCTTTTCTATTTTTATCCACGAACCTGCTTCACCGACTTCATTTTCGTTTAAGCCAACTTCGGCTAAGCCGAGAACCTTTGTCTCCTTTTGCATCGCCTTTCTTATTCCCATGATGGAAACGTAGCGGGGTTCGTTGATCCCCGTTTGAATTGTTAACACAGCGGGTAACTTTAATTCTACAACTTCTTCTAAGCCGCCTTCTAATTCACGGTTGACTTTGGCGACGTCACTGCTTAATTCGATTTTTTTAACCATGGTGGCATGGGAGATTCCAAGAAGTTCTGCGAGTATTGGACCTGTTGCTGCGTAGCCGTCGTCCCCTGCTAAGGCTCCCGTCAATATGATGTTGAAAGACATGTTTTTAATGACTTTATGGAGAATTTTGGCGATGGCGTAGCTGTCGGAGCCTTCAAACTTTTGGTCGGTAAGTCTTATGGCGTTGTCTGCTCCTCTGGCTAGACATTTTCTTAAAGTGCTGTCAGCGTCTTCAGAACCTACTGTTATGGCTGTGACAGTGCCTCCCAATTTTTCTTTTATTTGCACTGCTTCCTCCAGGGCATAGTCGTCCCATTCATTGATGTCGAAAACTAAATCGCTCTTTTTTATAGCGTTTCCTGCAGGGTTAATTTTAAGATCTGCTTCCGCCGTTTCTGGAACGTGTTTTACGCATACAATTATGTCCATGGCGTTTTTTCTCCTAGATGCCTAACTTTTCTTTTAGCTTATTACGTTTTTCCATAGAAAGAGGTCCGAATTTTTTAATTCTTTCTGTGAATCTTGTGAACAAATCTGCGGCTTTCTTGTATACTGGCAACGGCACATAGCTGTATCGAATACGCATGCTTTTTATTTCATATTCGGCAAGCGAACGGGTCATTTCAACCATTCGTTTTTTGGTGAAGTGTTCATCGATTTCTTCCTGCCCCTCAATCACTAAGATTCCGTCTGCTCCAAAAGCGAAGGCGTAAAGCAGATGTTTTAGGCCTATGATAGCGGTGGAAGGAACAGTTACTATTCGAATGTTCTCAGGATAGTTGACACGGTCAAGCCCCAAAAAGTCAATGCCCGTATATCCAACATTATTGTCCACAAAGGCAATAATCCTAGTTTCGTTAGGCTCCTTGTCCATTAGCACTCCTCTTAGGTTAGCCATGATCTGCCTATTTGTTGAGTTCTTAAAGTCTATAGCTTCCTTCGAACAAATTGGAATGCAAGCTCCACAACCAGTACAAAGGAATGGGTTTATCTTGGCTTTTTCAGCCTCTTTGGTTATAGCGTTGACTGGGCAAACTTGAACACAAAGACCACAACCATCGCACAGATCCTCAATTACAAAGGCTTTTTCCGGGCTTGTGATTATACGTTCTCCTTTAAGGAAAAGAGAAGCCTTAGCGGCTGCCGCCAATGCGTCGGAAACCGTGTCACGAACATCTTTTGGGCTCAAAGCACATCCACATGCGAAAATCCCAGTCTTTAGAGAATCTACGGGGTCAAGCTTTGGGTGTTTCTCTATTATGAAGCCTTCTTCTCCCAAGGAAAGTTTCATTTTGCCAGCTAATTCGTCGAGTCCGGCGGGTGGAATAATGGGCGTGGCTAAAGCAACCAAATCGAACTCTTCTTCCATAACTTCGCCCATTAAAGTGTCTTCTGCCAAAACAACGAGTTTTCCGTTCTTGTTCTTCCAGATTTCAGCCACTCTACCTTTGGTAAAAACAACTCCAGCTTCTTCGTCTCGCCAATAAAGTTCTTCATATCCTTTGCCCGTAGCTCTAATGTCAATGTAATAAATGTAAACGTTGATTCCAAGCATTTTCTTAAGCAAGAAAGCTTGTTTTAAGGCGTACATGCAACATATTCGGCTGCAATAGAGGATGTGATTCTTGTCTCTAGAGCCTGCACAAAGCACGATCGCCATCTTTTTAACGTCGCCGCCATCCGCCCTTTTCAGGTAGCCTCCTGTCGGTCCAGAGGCAGAAGTTAGCCTTTCCAACTCCATCATGGTAATGACGTCTTTGTAAACGCCGTATCCATAATTCTTAAGCATGCTTGCATCATAAAGCCCGTAGCCAGTAGCCATAATCACGGCGCCCACTTTCAGATCAATCGTTTTTCCCTTGTCTTCTAAGTTTATGGCTTTGGCTGGACAGAGCTGCTCACATTTCAAACACTTTGTGCACGCGTTAAAATCTATTACGTAGGCTGAGGGAACTGCCTGCGGAAAGTCTATGTACGCCGCTTTTCTCTCTGACAAACCTTCGTTGTACTCGTCTGACACCATAATTGGACAAACCTTAGCACATACGCCGCAGCTTTTACATTTCTCGATGTCTACACCTCGAGGTTTCATGAAAACTTTTACTTCATAGTTGCCTGGGCGTCCGCTTATGTCTTGAACTTCGGCGTAAGTAAGCAAATGCACATTTGGATTTCTCCCCACCTCCGCCATTCTCGGCGTGAGTATACACTGAGCACAGTCCAAGGTCGGGAAAACCTTAGTCAGTTTCGCCATGTTCCCACCTATAGTTGGTTGCCTTTCCAACACATGAACCTTATAATCCAAATAGCCAAGTTCCAAAGCCGCGGTGATGCCGGCTATTCCTCCACCTACAATTAGGATCTCCCTTGAACTTTTCTCGCTTATACTCTCTAAAGGTTCAAGTTCTAAACTTCTCTCGTAGCCACCCCTTATCAGACTCACAGCCTTTTTTGTAGCTGCCTCAGAGGGCTTCGGACCATGAACCCACGATGCTTGTTCTCTGATGTTTACGAATTCAAGCATGTAAGGGTTTAACCCAGCCCGCTCTAGGGCGCTTTGAAAGGTGACTAGGTGCATTCTTGGAGTGCAGCTGGCGATTACGACGCGGTCTAAGTTTTTCTTTTTTATGGCTTCAACTATTACTTCTTGGGAGGGCTTTGAACAGAGGTATTTTTGGTATTTTGCATCAACCACGCCTTCCCAATCTTTAACTGCTTTTAAAACAGCCTTTACGTCCACAACGTCGCCTATGTTTCCACCACACTCGCAAACATAAATCCCGATTCTCGGCAGCTCTTTCTCCATTTTGTCGTCTCTCATTTTCCTCGAGTTATTTTGATTGATACAAGGAAAACGCTTAAAAAAGCTTATGCTTCATCTTATCGAAACGAGATATCGAAAATGACTGCCCAGGAACTCGTTCAGAAACATAAGTTGCTTGAATGTATTCATTGCGGAATATGTACTGGAAGTTGTCCGGTGGCTAGAAAAGCCAATTTGAACGTTAGAAAATACATGCGGGAAATTGCTGTAAGCGGTAAGCTGACAATACATCCTCAAAACGAGCTGTGGAGCTGCACAACCTGTGCTACGTGTGGAGTTCGCTGCCCAAAGGAAATTAACCCCTACGATTTTCTAATTGACATTCGAAGCCTCGCCGTAGAACAGGGGCAAATCGCCACAACTCTTCGAGACGCTTTGGAAAGCATTTTCAAAAACGGTAATCCGTGGGTGAGAATAAGAAGCAAAAGATCGGAGTGGGCGCAAGACTTGAACATTAAACACGTGTCGCAAGGCGTCGAGTTTCTCTATTTTGTAGGTTGTACACCCGCCTATGATCCTCGAGTTCAAGATGTGGCTAAAAGCTTGGTGAAGTGTTTCGAAAAAGCGGGAGTTAACTTCGGGACATTGGGAAACGAAGAGAACTGCTGCGGCAACGAAGTCTACGGTATGGGCGAGAAAGGATTATTTGAATTTCTAGTCGAAGAAAACATAAAAATCTTCAACAAATACGATGTGAAGCAAGTTGTTACAGACTGTCCACACGCGTATCACTCCTTTAAAAACAGATATGGACAAACAAGCTTCGAGGTCATGCATTACACGCAACTACTTGCAGACCTAATCAACAAAGGCAAACTCACATTTTCGGGGGAACTAAACAAAACAGTCATTTATCACGATCCTTGCTTCATTGGAAAACAAAATGGCATATACGACGAGCCTAGAAAGGTCATTGAAAGTATTCCAGGCGTAAACCTTGTAGAATTCGACCGTTCTAGGGAGCGAAGTCTTTGCTGTGAAGGCGGCGGGGGAAGAATGTGGATAGACATTCCAGGTGAACGCCTTGCAGAAACCCGCATCAAAGACGCAATCGAAACAGGAGCAGAAATATTGGCAACTGCATGTCCTTTCTGTCTCTTAACCTTTGAAGACGCTGTTAAAACTACAGGTTTGGAAGGTAAAATCCAAGTCTTAGACATAGCGGAGCTGCTTTCGAGAGCCATATAACCAATCTCTTTTCCTTCTTACAATCGAAATTTTGGAAAAATATAAACGCCAGTCTGCAGATTAAATGACTCTTTAAATGGCAAATATGGGTGAAAATGTTGGAAACTTTAACTCATGATATAGTTATAGTAGGCGCAGGCATGGCCGGCTTGAGAGCCGCAATCGCCGCCGCCGAGTTTAACAGCAAAATAGACATTGCCGTAATTTCCAAAGTCTACCCTGTACGTTCGCACTCTGTTTGTGCACAAGGCGGAACTGCCGCTATGCTAAGAGAGGGAGACTCTTACGATTTACACGCCTGGGACACCGTTAAAGGATCAGATTTCCTCGCAGACCAAGATGTCGTCGAACTCTTCGTTAAACAAGCCCCAAAAGAAATATTCACCTTAGATCATTGGGGGCTCCCATGGAGCAGAACCGAAGATGGAGAAATAAACCAACGCCCTTTCGGCGGCCACAGTTTCCCACGAGCATGCTTCGCAGCCGACATGACAGGCTTTCACGAGATGCATACGTTAGATGGAAAAGCCAAGACGTATGAAAACATAAAATTCTACGACGAATGGTTCGCTACCTCCCTCATAGTTGAAGATAAAGTTGCGGCAGGTTTAACTGCAATAGAACTAAAGACTGGTGAACTGGCAGTTTTTCACAGCAAAGCCATCATAATGGCAACTGGTGGCTACGCACGCGTGTACGAGTTTACAACATTTTCCCACACGGCGACTGGCGACGGAATGACCATGGCCTATCGAGCCGGCGTACCTCTAAAAGACATGGAATTCATCCAATTCCATCCCACAGGAATGGTTCCATCGGGAATCTTGATAACTGGAGGAGCTCGTGGTGAAGGGGGATACTTAGTTAACGCTAAGGACGAGCGGTTTAT
>JAOUKM010000004.1 GCA_029882535.1 Candidatus Bathyarchaeota archaeon | reverse complement strand
GAGAGCTCGCGGGTGCCTACGAAACGTTTCAGCATGAGCAAGACTAGTGATTGAGGCGAGCCATAGCGGAACCAAACTTGCGGGGTGAAGACGTTGCCGGCGGATTTTGAAATTTTCTTTCCACTTTTGTCTAGGAACATTTCATACCTAGCGTGCAAAGGTGGTTCGTAGTGTAGTATTTCTCGGCAGATTCTATCATTTATTCTCACAGAGTCTTCAATGTCTTTTCCGTAGGCTTCGAACCTTATGTCTAGAGCGTTCCACCTTACTGCGAATTCGCTTTTCCAGCTAAGCTTACCTTTGCCTTTTCTGTAATCTGTTTCACCTTCGTGCCCACAGCCTTCGAGCCATTTTCCTTTGATTTCCATACCTTTGCAAGTGTAGATAATCTTTCCTTCCTTTGGCAAGAATTCGTGAGCAGTTGTGGTGTAAATTCGCCCGCAGTTGCTGCATATTGGAAAGTAGGGGAGCGCTTCAGTGTATCTTTCTTGCCCCACCTCCTCTTTCACGATTTCTCCCACTCGTTTGGCGTTTATGAGAATTGCTTTAATTTCTTCGTTGAACCAGCCTTCTGCGTAGGCTTTCTTTGCTGAAATGAAATTATATTCTATGTTTGATTTGTCCAAGGCTTCTAACAGAAGAGAACTCATGTGTTCGCCGAAGCTGCTGTGACATTTGAACGGGTCGGGTATACTTGTGACTGGGTAGCCTAAGTATTTCTGCATTATTTTGGGAAAATCTGCTGGAACTTTTCGTAAACCGTCTTTGTCATCTGAAAACGCGATTAGCTCAGAATTGAAGCCTTGCTCCCTTAAGGCTAAGGTGACTGCGAAGGACCTTGCTGCATCGCCGAGGCTGCCAATGTGGGGCAAGCCTGAGGCGCCGAGGCCCATTTCTGTTCGGATTAAGTCGAGGCTGCGGCCTAGTTTGCGTTCTCTCTCTATGATTCTGGCGGCTGTTTTGTCGTACCATGTGCCATGGCCGATGATTTTTTCTGTCATTAAAGCTTCAGTCCACAACATAATGAAGCGTTAGGAAATAAAATTGTTGTCTAATCTGAACTTGTAGTGCCTACGCGCTCTTTTGGTTCATGTATGAGAAACAAGACTATTAGGAGCTGTGGAACAATCAATCCAAGTGTTGTGTAGAAGGGTAGTTGGGGAATGCCTATTTTCATTCCTTCTATGAAGAGATAGTTCCCCAACAACATGCCAAAGGCCATCACGATGTAGCCCATGAAGTTGATGAACCCTTGTACTTTGCCTCTGTTCACTGGGTTTACTAGATCCGTTGAAAGCGCCATCGACGCAGACATAGCCAATAGTTGGGCGATTCCAAATAGAATCATCGAAATCATGACTGTTAGAAGGTTGCCGGTGGCAAAAACCAGTGTAGCCATGCCGAGGACAAATAGGCCGAGAACTAGCGGAATTTTCCTTCCAATCTTGTCGACCATCTTGCCGATTGGGATAGAAACCACGACCATGGTCAATAAAAGCGGAATGAAAACGAGCCACCACTGTTCCTCTGGTATTCCAAGCACATCTCTTGCGTAGAGTGCATTGATTACATTAGTAAGCGACATTCCGAACATTACGAGAGTCCTAACAGTAAAAAGCCAGAACATTGATCGTGGAACTACTTTCCAGACGCTGAAGCTTTCTTTGATGGCTTTCGGGTACGAAGAGATAAAATACCTGAAGCGAATTGGTTCACTATTCGTTATTGTTTCCTTCAATCTCAGCCGCCACACTGCGGCGATGAAAAAGAGAGTTGTCGTGATTAGGTATATTATTCTCATACTCCACTCCAGTCCAAATTGCAGCAACAGAAAACCCGCGATTATAGGTCCTGGAGTGTTAAAAGTGCCGTGAATAAGTTGTATGATTGAAGTACCCATGCCTCTGCGCTCTGGAGGAAGCGAATCTTGGACCATTGCAAACAGTGCTGGTTGGTATATTAGACAGAGGCTACTCACGATTGACCCTAACAAAATGAAGTGCCATGTCGGGGCAAGCGCAAAGAATAGAAATGATAGGGCCATTGCAAACGTCATAGTCGTAATAAGCCAACGTCTTCCATACTTGTCTGCAAGGTAGCCGCCTGGAAAGGCTACAGCCGCCATTGCAAGGAAGTTGGCAAGGCCTATTATTCCCAAGGCCATAGGAGGACCACCTAGGACGTCTCGAATGTAATACTGAAAGTTTGGGTTGGGCATTTCCATGGCAAGGTCCATTATTATCCAGCTTATTACAAGAATTCGATAGTTTCCTGTAATGAATGAGAACTCTTGTCTGAGAAGGTCAATTAGTCCCATGAACCCAACTCTTTCCTTGAATCGTGAACACCTGTTCATATAAGTCTTAACTTTATTCTCAGCACCAAGAATAGATAAAGCAGAAGCGCTTTTCTACAAATTCCAACAATATATAACTGCTTTGATGTGAAAAAGAATGAAACAGGAAATAAGTGATGAACGTGTCTGGCCTTACATTCTGCCTTTTCCGTTAAACCCCGCAAAACGGGGGTTGATTTGGAGTATTCTTCAGTCTCGTGTTGGGTTGAAAATTCTGGAAAATGTTAGCGTCGATAGGCGAACCTACCAACATGATTTGATAGAGAAGTTACCGTATTCCAACAAGTCGATTATAAAATATTTAAAGGAGATGGTGGAGGCGGTGATTCTTGAGCATGGAATGGAGGTTAGCATGGAGAGGGGAAGAACTGTTTGGATAAAGTGGTACAAGCCGACAAGTTTGGGTAAATGGCTTGTCCTTTTCTTAAAACCTCCAAGCGATGTTTCACCAGATTTGACAAAAACAGTTATTGAAGAGCTTTTCCGCCTTTATTCTTCTAGCATTGTTGAAGTCTGCCAAAGATACGGCATGGATATTGACTTGTTTCATCGGGACTTGGATAAGCAGTATTTATTAAAAGCCTCTATGGAACAGCCTCAAATCAAGCATGAAGTAGCTGTTTTCGGAAGCGCCGCCCTTGACATCTATGGCACTTTAAAAAAATTACCAGCTGCAGATGAAGTTGCTTATGTAGAGGAGACAGGTCGTTATCTAGGCGGAATGGGCGCTAACGTAGCTGTTGCTCTTGCCAAGCTTAATGTTCCAGTTACCTTTTTTGGAAGAATTGGAAGAGACTCTGCAGGAAGAGTGTTGTTAGAGAATTTGAACAAAAACAATATTGACACATCGAACATTCATTTTGTAGACGCCTTTTCGCTGCAGACACTAATTCTCAGCGACAGCCAAGAACATCGGTGGCTCTTCACCGTCGGCTCACCTCAATCCGCAATGTCTCTGACATCACCCGAAGAAGTTGACTGGGAAATTCTTGGGCGATGCAAAATCACTTATATCGGAGAAGTCTTCGTTGAAATCGCATCGGCAATCGCTGATTATGCAAAAGCAAGAGACAAAGTTGTCGTCTATCGGCCTGGTGTTCCTTACATGAAGTTTGGCGTCGAAAATCTTCACAGAGTACTTGAACACACAACTATATTTATTCTGAACCAAGCAGGTTGGAGACAGTTGAGATTGGCATCTAAAGAAAAAATGGGCAGTCTTGCTAATCTACTGAAGTATGGTCCAAAAAGTATAATTCTAACTAAGGGCGCCAAAGGATGTGAAATCTTTTCTAGTGACGGATGTCGGAAATTTCCAGTATCACCACAATTGCGAGTTAAGTTCAAAACGGTTGATCCGACAGGAGCAGGCGACGGTTTTTCAGCAGGTTTGATTAAGGGTCTGCTCCGAAATTGGAGTCTTGAGAAGTCTGTTGATTATGGACAAATTGTTGCGTCTATTACGTGTTCTCGCGTAAGTGCTAGCAATGCATTTCCCACAGAAAAAGAAGTTGAAGCGGCAGTGGATTTCTCTAGTTTTTGATTAAACTGTATTTAGAAAAAGAGAGTGTCTGCAAAGCACATTCGATGAAGTCGGTTACATCTTTTGAAATGGTGTTCTAGCATGAAAATTGCGCCAGTTTATGACTCCGATTTTATTGGTTCCCTCGAAGGTCACTCCATCCTTTAATTCTCCACTAATCGTAAGTGAAACAATGATGATGAATCGACGATTTCTAATTGAAATCTGATCTTTAATAAGGCTGATGATCTCTGCGCGTTTGAACCTTAACAAGAGCCAATGGTGTCCTAGCTTCCACGCACCTTTTGGTGTAATCGTGTCGTTCAAGGTTATTGAAGAAGTATCAACATCTCTGCTCTTGTATTCTCTTGGAAGTTCTACCTCCACGAGAGCCCATTTGCCTCTACTTTTAAGATTTAAGACCCGTGGCGAGAACCGCACGTTGACCTTTACAATCTCTGTCCTTTCCCAAATGTTAGTTTCCTTAATTACTAAACGTGTAAACATGCGAGTCACATAGCCCTCCTTAAGCTTGGTATACTGCACGTCATTTACATATTCAGCAAGAACTCCGCTAGATCTGTCCCAGTAAACATGCATTTCTGAGATCTCTTGAAAGCTGGGATAGGGAGAAGTGTAGTTGCCCCTCTGGCCAAAGTAGTTTACCTCTCTTTCTGCCCAGGCATATCTGCGTGTCAAAGTTGCGTTGATCACTGCTGAATAGGGTTCCTTGTAGACTGTATCCCCGACACTGAGGTTTGCTGCAATAAGCAAATTGGGAAATGTTTGTAGCCAGCTGGAAACATCCGTCCACATAGTCCAAGACATTTTCGTGCCATTCCCAAAGCGAATTGTAGTTTGAAACGTGATATTTGTGCCCGTTACTGATTGAACCTCTACTTTGTAAGATTCAATGTCCGTGATTCCCGGTGGAGGTGGAGGGTAAGGAGAGTTAGGGTCGTTTGTTGTGTAATTATAGACTACTTCGTATTTCGCCCAGTCTCCGGCATGAACACCAGGAACTCTCGCAACGGCTGCTTCCACTGGAAACAAGGCAAATTGGCTTGCAGATACAACATTTGCAAGCATAGAAACGATTAAAGCTATGCACATATTCTTCACTAAAATTCCTCCCATCTCCACAGTTACTTGGTCTAATCTCTTATTTAGACATTATGGAAAAATCTTATTTGTTTGCTCAAATCCGCATATTTTGCAAAATTGATACAGAAAAATCTCGTGTTAGAATCGTATGTTAGCCTTAAGAAAGGATTAAACTTAATAGCGAAGCAGCAGCACATTTCGAGAAGTTAAAATAAGAGAGCCCCAAAATAATATCTTCCTTTCACTTTAACGGTATAGGATGTTTCGAAATGGAAATGCAATGTTTTACAGAAGAGGGTGCTATCAAACTTATTCAGGAAAAAGACATAAAAATCGTAAACCTTTGTCACATCCCTGAAGATTGCCGCCTTAAAACCCTAAGCTTTATGGTTAAAAATAAGGAAAGGCTACATGAAATTTTAGAATTTGGGGAAAGAGTTGACGGTTCAAGTTTGTTCTCTTATATTGATCCGAACAAGAGCGATGTCTACATTATGCCTAAGACAGAATCTGCCTTCGTTGACCCATTTAGTTCAACGCCAACGCTAAACATTTTATGCAAATACCTTGATGAAAATGGAAAACCGTTGGATGTTGCCCCGGAAAACATCTTATTAAGAGCAGAGGAAAAACTGCGTTCTTCGACAAGCATTATTCTGAAAGCTTTCGCCGAATTAGAATTCTACATAGTTTGTAAGCGGGAAGAAACCGTTTTTTCAAGAATAACAAAAAGAAATTATCATGAGTCTGCGCCTTTTGCAAAATTTGAAAATCTAAGGAATGAAGCTTTAATCGCCCTCGAAGATGTAGGTATAGCCACAAAATATGGGCATTCAGAGGTTGGCGGATTTTACTCTAAAACTGGCCATGTAATGGAACAGCATGAAATAGAGTTCTTACCGCAAAATCTTAAGAAAATGGCTGAAACCATAACCGTTGCAAAGTGGGTTATAAGAAACATTTGTGCGAAATGCGGAGTCTCCGTCTCTTTTGCCCCTAAACCAGCGCTGGAACATGCTGGAAACGGAATGCATATTCATCTTTGTGGATTAAGAGGGAATAAAAACATAATTGCAGATTCCAAGGGAAAGTTAACAACCGAAGCAAAGCAAATGATGGGGGGATTACTCAAGTTTGCCCCTAGCCTGACAGCCTTTGGGAACACTATACCAGTTTCGTATTTGCGGTTTATTTCCCGTGAAGAATCACCTATGCATATTTGCTGGGGAACAAAAAATCGTTTAGCTCTAGTCCGTATACCTCTATGGTGGAACTTCAAAAAAAACTTCAGAGAAGCAGGCAGTTGTAGAAGAACTTTCGAGTTCAGAGCCCCAGACTCGTCAGCGAGCACCTACCTATTGTTGGCTGGAATCGCAGTGGCTGTTGAGTATGGATTGAAAAATCCTAAAAAATCTATTAAGATTGCTGAAAATTTGAATGCCGACAACATGGTTAGGAAAAACAGAAAATATGGAGTCCTTCCACTGTCTTGCGTTGAAGCTGCAAACAACCTTAAGAGAGATAGAAAATATTACGAAGCAAATGGTGTTTTTCCGAGAAGAGTGATAGATGGGATTATAGGCAAGCTGGAATCTTACAGAGACAGTGAATTGTGGAAGAAATTAGCTGGTAAACCAGAGAAAATCGAGGAGTTGTTATGGAAATACTTGCATTATGGATAGCGCACAGCCACTCATCTTTTTTGTTGCCAATAAAATTTTAAAGCAGAGAACAACTCTTGAAAAAAACGCGATATCTAAAACAGACCAAACTTCATAGAAAGAATGTTTAGCAGTATGGTTCTGCTCAAAACTCACCCCCCTAATACTAATTCGCTTCCCGTCTTATCATTTTTGCGTAGAAAACCTACCCTAGCATCCCAAAAAAGTAGTTTTCGCTAGTGTTCACCACCCTTTTTTTTTGGCATCCCCAGTCTAAAATCCTACGAAAACTCGCTTCAGC
This sequence comes from Candidatus Bathyarchaeota archaeon, assembly GCA_029882535.1. Taxonomy (NCBI): domain Archaea; kingdom Thermoproteati; phylum Candidatus Bathyarchaeota; species Candidatus Bathyarchaeota archaeon. The sequence goes on along the minus strand of JAOUKM010000004.1, from coordinate 67,882 downwards.
ATGTGGGCAAATTGCACACTAAAAGAATAACTCTATAAGGTTCTAACCTCATAAAGTAAATGGGCTTAAGCGTAAATGAAGGCTTTAGCTCATGGTTGGGATGGGGGTTACCCCCCCGGGGAGAAAGGAGAAGTTTTTTAACTTCTTTCCCAACCAATCATCTTAGAAGTTTATTCTAGAATTAAGTTCTATTTAAGACTTTGACAACTTTTAAATACATATGGTTTGTTTCCCGCATGTATTATGCAGAAAAAAACTTCTTTTTCTATGAATTTGGCACAAATGTTAAGTTCTCAGAGCTTTTAAGAACAAGAGATCGTGTCAAACTTGGTGAAAATTACTTTTAAACCTTGGGAAGAAGTGATAATTCACGAATCACTTCACTATTCTATAGAAGATTTGATAAAGAACCAAAGCTTGGGTGTCCAACCTGGAGGGCTTGCACCGCCACTCAGATGGGCAGAAGGTGTTGCATTTAGTTCCCAGGCCATGCCACCAACTAGAGAGGTTGTTAGAGAGCAATTGGAAGGCAAAGTTCATTTGGGTTCAGTATCGTGGGCTCCAATGCTGAAATACAAGAATGTAATACCAATAAAGGACATAAACGCAAAAATACCTGTGATTAACGTAAGCGCTAACGCTGTTCTATGTGAAGTTGCAAAAGAGTTAAAGAAACAAATACAAGAGTAGAGGCTTTTTCGCCCTCTATCTCCTTCTTTTTTATATATTAAGTTTAGATAAGGCTAAAGTTAATAGTAGGTATGTCGCCCTTAATCACCATTCCAGTTGCTCCGTCCAAGATTATTTTGCAGCTTTCCTTCTTGTATTCGTAAGTGACAAACCAGATTGGCGCGTGAAGATAGACAATGTCACCGAGCTTAAGGTCGGTGTGCATCTCTATTATCTTGTCCACTTCTTGCTTGGCTAAAAACTGGTTGTGAGCTTCAACCTGCTGCTTAGCCTTCTCCAAGGCCTCACTTTTCTCAATTTCGCTGTTCAAAACTTTCGCAAAGCCTTCTATTTTTCGAAAGTCGTAAGGAACCTTGCCCTCTAGCGGCACGTCATACTCTCTGGTGGGGAACTGGGTAGCTTTCCTTGCAAGGACAAGCCAGTCATAATGTTTTTCGATTTTTCCCTCTTTCACCGCTGGGGGTGTGAGTCGTTCAAAAATACCTTTATACGTGCTGGATGCCTCAACCTCCAATACCCAGAAGGGAATGTAAACTAGATTTTTCTCTGTTATCTTTGACCTTTTTGCTAGGTCGCTTGGTTTTGTGAAACCTGTTCGCATCCATTTGCGCACAACAGTTTCAACTTGAGCCTCATCGTATTTGTTCAAGAACATGGAATGTTTAAAGGTGAAGGGTTTGCCTGTTTCGATTACCTGGGTGAAGCCGCAGTAACGGCACGTGGTTACGATTTCTCCGGGTTTGAATAGGATTGGTGCTCCGCAGTGGGCACAGCTGATTTCTTGTATTATGGACATGGGATGCCTCTAATCTGTTAAGTGTGCAGGGCTGAAATAAAGTTTCTATTTTCTGCTTGACCGCAGCGCAGTGACAACTGCTAGAGCCCCGATTAATGCTAACACAAACACGATGGTATACATAGGGTTCATTCCCATGTTAACCATGTACAATGAGCCGCCGAGAACTATGAAGAGCATACCCCAGCCGAAAGTGCTGAATGCGCCTTCTTCAGGTTTAGCCGCTTTTAGACCAGCAGTAACTACGGTCCAAATGCCGCTGGATAGAAGAATTAAGGGAACAATGTTTTCTGCTGTGATTATTTCTAAAAGAAAAGCAGCTATCCAAACTGCAACAATCATCAGATAAACGCCAAAAGACAAAAGTCCTAGATGAAACCTTGCCAAATAGATTTGCTCCAAAGGATTGTTAAAAAACCATTATACGTCTAAGATATATATGATTTGCATAACTAAAGGAGAGGCGTCTTGTGAACATTAAGCGATACCGAAACGGCGACTTTAACGATTTAGCCTGTCTTTATAGAGATTTCTTTAATGAGATGCGGGAATGGCAAGGTTGGGAACAACTAAAGCTTGACGAAAAAGAGGCTGTAGAAACTGCAAGAGAAAGCCTCGGCCTGAATTCGTGGGTGTTTGTGGCGGAATACTATGGAAAGCTAATTGGATTTGCAAGGGTTCAGCTTTAGGATGGAGCATACTTCGTGAGAGAAGTCTTCGTTGCAAAATCTTTCAGAAGAAAAGGTGTAGGCAGCAAACTGTTGGCAAGATGTGAAGATCTTGTTCGAAAAAATGGTGAAACGTCGATATATTTGACTGTGGAGCCGAAACACTCAGTTTCACTGAACTTCTTAAACCACAACGGCTACGACACGTTAAACATGTTAGAACTACGTAAAGACTTCGCTCAAAACTCCATCCTTGAAAAACAAGGCGAAGTTAATATTCTCGGTCACAGACTATGTCTCCTCAAAAGAAAAATATAATAACAGTGTCGCCTTTGCGCGCGTCTTTGCATGCGTTTTATGAACAGACTGACGTGAAACAGCAACTAATCTACGCCTCGGCTGGAAAGCCTCGGATTTGTTATAATCTCTAGAACTATAAGAAAGACTATCCACATTTTCTAGCGTATTTCCAAAGCGGATATTATGAAAAATGAGAGACATATTATGACCAATATGAAAAGTAAGCCTGCCAAATCCCTGCGCATTTATAACATTTTACAGAAAGTCTTTGCCACGCTGGGTGTGTGCTGTTTTTCTGTTCCTGCATTTTTCCTTTCTATTATCAGATTCATCCCAGTTTTATCGGACGTATATCTTCAAGCTACTACTGGTCATTTGAATCCCAGACTCAATTTTGTAATGGGCGGTTGCCTTTTGGAAGTCCATACGCAGTTTACGAATACTGGTTTTATAATTATTGGTTCCACAATTACAATGCAATAGCGTTTGGGACACAGTTTTCAGCAGTGCTTATAGCTATGTTCATAATTCAAATTCTAACATTAGCCACAAGAGTATCACCTTTAATCTTTAGGAAAAAGGTTTTTGAGCTCCTGCCAGTAATTTTTTGTCCAATAGCCGCGGGACTTATGGTTTGCCCGAATGTGTTTTTTCTCGGTAGAAATTGGGCTGTTGGCACTTATCAGATAGGTTACTAGTTGACCTATCTGTCTGAAGTTATATTCATAGTTAGCTTTTTGTTTAGAATGGCGAGAAGATAGCGCAGGCGCAATTTAGCAAGCGGTTCGCTTTTGGGTTTAGTGAAAATGCTTATTTCTAACAAGCAATCCTAGCTCTTAAACGAGGCTGCAACTTTGGCTAGATTAGCTCGGCTAAAACTTTCTATGGTCATATCTATCCTTCTAGTCAGCATAATATTTGTCGTCTTCTTAGGAGTGATAATGTTTGTACTTCAACTCCCAATAATCTTGGCTTTCATCGCCACTCTATTTTTCCTTCTTCTACAGTATCTTATTGGACCAACCATCGTGAGAGGCTCCACACATTTGCGCTACTTGAAGCCAGGCGAAAACCCGTGGCTAGAATCGATGGTAAAAGAACTCGCTCAAAAAAGCGATATTCCCATGCCTAAACTAGCAATAGTTCCAGATGGAACACCAAACGCGTTCATTTTTGGGATAACCGCCGGCGGCGCCACTCTTGCAGTGCATGAGGGTCTGCTTAGAAGGTTGAATAAAGACGAAGTAAAAGCGGTTGTCGGGCATGAGCTTGGTCACATCAAACACAAAGACTATCTGGTTATGACCATGCTTTCAGCGTTACCTCTTCTTGCTTATTGGATCGCTTGGGGGACATTTGAGTCTGCGAAATGGAGCAGCATTAGTAGTTCCCGCGACAAAAAGGAAGGTGGTGGTCTCAGAGCCGCACTTTTTATTGTCGCCTTAATATCATACGTGGTCTACATAGTTACGCTTCTGTGTGTAATGGGCTTAAGCAGAAACCGTGAACATTACGCTGACGCCTACTCCGCCTACATAACCAGTCAGCCAAGAAATCTACAGAGTGCATTATCCAAAATCACCTATGGGCTCTCACTCTCGCCGAAACCAACAACGGGCGCAAGAACTTTCTACATAGGTGATCCCGCGATGGCAAAGCAGGAGTGCCAAGGCATAATTAAGCGAAAAGATGTTTACGACCTTGATCGGGACGGTGTCTTAGATGAGAGAGAACTGCAGATAGCCATGGAAAGAGAAGCTAAATCAACGTGGACAGCTATCAACATGTGGTTTTCAACGCATCCTGCAACTTTTAAGCGAATTCTTTTGCTGCGAGAAATCGAAAACGAAATGGATACTGGACGATATTCAAGCAACCATATCTACGCCAACATTTAAACTTAAGACGCTCACAATCTTTTTCACCCTAGTATTCTAATATTTCAAGAATGTGAGTTAAGATGAAGGTCAAGCTCCTCAGCTACACACCTAACCCAGAGCTGCTTTGCGCCTCGGCAGCTCTAACCTCTACGCATCCAGTAGTGACATCAGAAAACTTCAAAAAACTCGATTTGGCAAAGGCTAGAAAAATACTTCAGAGGGTTATGGATTTCGGTCACACTTCCGTCATAGAGCATGCCTCTTTCACCTTCAGTCTAGAAAACGTTTCAAGAGCGTTGACTCACCAACTCGTAAGACATAGACTAGCGTCCTATACGCAACAAAGCCAAAGATATGTAGCATACAACACCCTTGAACATTATGTCACTCCAAAAAGCATTAAAAACCACAAAGACGCCAAGGAAACATTTGAAGACGCGTTAGCAAAAATCTCAGAAGCTTACCAAAAACTGCTAAAATACAGTATCCCAAAGGAAGACGCAAGGTTTATTCTGCCAAACGCTGCCATGACTAACATTGTGGTAACTATGAACGCTCGAGAGCTACGCCGCTTCTTTAATTTGCGATGCTGCGAACGTGCCCAATGGGAAATCCACGAGACGGCAATCGAAATGTTGAAACAAGCCAAAAAAGTTGCTCCAGTACTTTTTGAGAACGCTGGCCCTTTCTGTGTGGAATATGGTTATTGTCCCGAAAAAGAGAAAAAACCATCAACATGTAATATCGAAAGGATAAAGAAACAATTTGTCAACTTGAGCTCTTAATGTCGTGTCTTAGAAGTATACAATTCGGAAATCAGAGCTTTTCTTTTAGACATAAGTTATATGGAGAATCGCTAAGTAAATTATCCGCATGGAGGTAACATGATGAGATGGGTTACTCGTGAACACGTGCATGTCGACAGGGTTGCTTCTCCTTGGTTAATTAAGAAATTCGTGGACCCAACGGCAGAGTTCATTTTCGTTCCAGCGGAGAAAATTGGAGAGGTTGTGGAAACAGAGAAGGCAATACCGTTTGACGTGCCTAACGTTGAGTTGGGACACAAAAGCGACAAATGTACTTTCGATGCGATAATAGAAAAATACAAATTCAAAAATCCAGCTTTGTTAGAGATCGCAAAGATTGTTAGAGCAGCAGACACAACTGACAAAGCGTTGGCACCAGAAAGCATCGGACTCAAAGCCATAGCCGCTGGTTCAATGATGATTGTCAAAGATGACTTCGAGGCAATAGAAAAGCAGAAGTTTCTATATGACTCTCTTTATGCCTACTGCAAGCTTCGCCTAGTTAAAGAGAGATACAAAGACGACCTAGATAAGATGGATAGAAAACAGCGGTTTAACTTTCTCAGAAAGAAGACGAAAAAATAAGCATTTCGAGTTTGCAAAAGCCATGTTTCACAATGCACCAAGCAGATTCTTCTGGACGCTATGCTTCATAGGACTATTTGCAATTCTAAGTTCTACAATGTCGAAAAACCCAGTTTTGAAACCGTTTTCCACAAGTTTAGGCACGCCAGAAGCATTACTGGGAATTGTTGCTGCAGCCTCTACGATTCCTGGAATACTTGTAAGCTTTCCTGCTGGTTGGCTTTCCGACGTTTTTGGGCGAAGAAAACTTCTGTTAACATCTTGTGTTGTCTTTGCTTCCGCACCTTTCCTATATTTATTCGTGTCTTCTTGGTGGCAACTTGTGCTAGTGCGTTTCTATCACGGTTTCGCAACTGCCATATTTGTTCCAGTTTCAAACGCAACAATCGCAGAGTTGTTCCCGACAAAAAGGGGCGAGAGAATTTCTACGTTTTCTTCAGCTACCATTATAGGAAGAAGTGTTGCTCCTCTCCTCGGAGGTTCAATTCTATTCATTACAGTCAACAACTATCGTGAGCTATATGTCATTGTTGGAGTCGCGGGCATTATTTCTCTATTCACAGCTTTAATATATCTCAAAGAAATTACCTCAACAAATTTCAATAAAACTCTAGAAAAGATGAAATCTAGGAAAAACACTAGTGTTCTTCAAGATTGGAGCAAAATCGCAGGTAACAAGGGAATTCTCATAGTAGGCATTTTGGAAGCCTCTCAATACTATACTTTTGGAGCTGTTGAATTCTTTTTGGTGGGGTACCTTCAAGACATCGCAACGATGAACCTTTTACTAGTAGGCATAATCTTAGGAGCGCAGCCCATCATAATTTCACTTACTAAGCCTTTCATGGGTAAACTATCTGACAAAATCGGAAGAAGAACACCCATTATTATAGGATCACTAATCACTAGTTTTCTGCTGATTGCCATTCCTCTAACAGTTGATTTCCCCATCCTCCTAGTGCTTTCTATATTATACGGACTAGGATTCTCACTAGTAACCTCGTCAACACCCGCACTTGTGTCTGAATTAACTCAAAAAGAAAACTACGGCGCAACTATGGGATTCCTAGCCACCATAATGGACATCGGCCAAACAATCGGACCAATCATGTCAGGAATAATACTTGCATCAACCATGGGATACATTGGCCTCTTTGGGTCCCTCAGCACAATAATCCTTGTTACTACAGGAATCTTCTTTGCGTCTAAAACAGCCAAAGCTTAACTTCGCTTCAGACATCTCCAAGTACACGTATCCTTGAAGCCTAGTGCATTTACTGCAAAAAGCTGCCAAACCTTGTTGAGTTTATATGAAATACGTTAAAGATATATTATCCAACACATTTACTACCTTGCCCATAATCTCTGGGAGAATAAACATGACACTCGTCGATGATATCCTCAAGCTTAAACGAGAAAAAAAAGCGGTAATACTGGCACACAATTATCAACGCCCAGAAATTCAAGACATTGCAGACTATGTGGGTGACAGCATAGAACTCAGCCGTCGAGCAAAAGAAGAAAAAGATGCAAAAATAATAGTGTTCGCAGCCGTAAATTTCATGGCTGAATCAGCCGCCATTCTCAACCCAGAAAAAAAAGTACTACTGCCATGTATGGGTTCAAGATGCTCCATGGTTCAAATGCTTCCCGCCGAACAACTGAAAATATGGAAACAAAGATACCCAAACACACCAGTCGTGCTTTACGTCAATACTCTGGCCGAAGCAAAAGCAGAATGCGACGTCTGCTGCACTTCCGCAAATGCCATAAAAATTGTGGAAACCCTTGATGGAGAAACTATCCTTTTTGGTCCCGACCGCAACCTAGCAGAATACGTCCAAGAAAAAACCGGAAAAAAAGTCATTCCCATTCCTCCCCAAGGCTTCTGTCCCACACACATACTGTTCATGAAAGAAGACATAATGGCGCAAAGGCAAGCACACCCAGACGCTGTGGTAGCAGTGCATCCAGAATGCTCCAAAGAGGTAAGGGAAATTGCAGATTTCATTGGAAGCACCTCACAAATCTGCAGATATTCAAACATCTTGTCTGTAAAGAAATTTATCATCGGCACCGAAGTTGGGATTCTTCATAAACTTAGAAAAGAAAATCCCGACAAACAATTCCTTCCTGCATACGGAGGTGCAACATGCAACGCTATGAAACTCACCACTTTAGAAAGACTTTACCACTCTTTAAAAGAAGAACAAAACCCTGTCAGCGTTCCGAAAAGCATTGCAAAGAAAGCAAAGAAGGCTTTGAATAAAATGTTTGCATTAACGGAATAACTTGAGAAACTTGAAATATATAATTTAGGAGATGCTGTATTAATTGTTATTTACTCTGGGTTTTAAAGTTAAGCTAATGAAGAAGAGACGGATTTAAGATTATGAAGGTTTAAATATTAGTATTACATTTTTCTAAAAAAGTATTACTCTGAGAGTGGTTTTATGGCTTACTTCAGAACTCGCGATCTGGCTGGAATAACGATCTTTGCAGCCCTCTGGGGAGTTCTAAACGTGACAGTATCACCTATCTTCTTCCAAATATTTAGCTTACCTTTCCTTTGTGATGTAATAGGGTTCTCTGCGTTAATACTGGCAGTATGGTGGGTAAGAAAACTCGGGACAGCCACATTTGTAGGCTTCATCGCGCTGATAATTAACATGTTGGTCAGACCTACAGCATTGCACTTCTTTGGCTTCTTCACAGTTTCTATTGTATTTGATGTTCTCACGTTCCTTATTGGATACAATCGATTGTTTGAGAAGAGGCTCCTAGGCTCAACTAGTCTATTTGCAATCTCTGTTTTCTCGGCGGCTGTTGCAGGCTTGATTATAGGATCATTTTTTATGCCGCCAGTTGCCCTAGCAAAATGGGGGGGAGTATTAAGTTGGGCAGGATTGCATGCTGTAGGCGGTGTTATAGGAGGTGCAGTAGGGGTATCCTTAATGAATGCTTTAACTGTTAGAGGTATAGCTTCAAAAATTGGAGCATCGAAGAGAATTTGAGGCTTGAAAGGAGGAACAGTATGACTCTTGAGCGTAACATATCCTCAGAACTCACATCTATTTTGGAGAAAGCCGCGGAATTTCATGGGCATCTTGGACCATTTCTGGTTATCGGCGTTAGAATGGGACTAACAGGACTAAGCCGGCTAGGCATAAAAAGAGGCGAATTATCAAAAATCACAGCTTCATTGCCACATTGCATTCCTTTCTCTTGCATTATAGATGGGCTTCAGATCACGACAAAGTGTACTACCGGTAACCAAAAACTTTCTCTAATAGACTCTGAAAAGATTCAAGCAGAATTCGAAAGAAAAGACACTGGACAAAAAATGCTTGTCGCCTTGAATCAGTCAATGTTTGAAAAGCTAAAGTCTCAGCTTCTCTCACAAGAAACCTTACCAAACGAAGAAGTTCGCGAACTGGCGTGGAAAGTTGCTGCCATACCAGAAGACAAACTATTCGTCATCACTTAGCAAACATTTAAGAAAATAAGATTACTTGTCGTTAAAGGGTAAGATGTACGACTTAGAAGTTGCTAAGCAGAGATTAAGAGATAAAAAACTAAGCTTAGTATTCGTGAAAAACTCCAAGCCTATCTTTGAAACGAACAAAGAAGGACTCAGCGGTTTCTTACAGGCAATAGAAGAACTAAACGGCAATCTCTCAGACGCATCAGTTGCAGACAAAATTATCGGCAGAGCCGCATCACTTCTCTGCGCTTATTCAAACGTCAAAGCAACCTTTGCAATCATACTAAGCCAAAGCGCTTTAGAAATATTAAACACATACAACATCCACTGCGAATTTGAAACACTCGTTCCGACAATTCTCAACTTGAAGAAAACCGACAAATGCCCTTTCGAAAAACTTGTAGAAAACATTACTAACTCCGAAGAAGCCTACGAAAAAATAAAAAGACTTTACAACTCTCAAACACAGATGCACACACAATAATGAAAATCCAAACAAAAAATCAAAAGATATAAACAGTAACCACACACTCCAAACTCTGGATTCACAATTCACAAACGTTATTTATCAAAATCTTGGTAAAACCAAAGCATCACTTAATAAGGAATAGTGAAAAATGAAGAAAACTTCCACCGTATATGTGGTTGATCTAACAAAGATTGAAGGCAACGGAGACTTCCTCTGCCCCCGCTGTGGAGCAGTAATTTCGCCTGAAGATGAAACAGAAACCACCTACGTTATTCAAGAAGTCAAAATGAAAAAGAATGATCAACTAGAAGAACTAACAATAAAGTGTAACAACTGTGAAAGCATCATCCACATAACCGGATTCACTTTTTCATAAAAACTACTTCTTCTCCTTCACCAGCTTATCCTTAGAAAGAGACCGTTCTATCCACCTAAAACTTAAACTGAAAACAGCCCACACAATAAATCCATAAAAAACTCCATTCACAAGCGCATTTACCAAAGAGACATGGCTCAAATCTGAAATTCCAAACAAAAAACAAACAACGTTTCCAGGAAACAAAGGAGAAGAAATCGCAAGCGACGATACTAAGAAAATAGCGAAAAACACAATAAAAACAGCCAACCCCCGCATTTGCATTTTCACTCTTTTTTCGAACATCTCTTTTCTAGTAAATATTACAAGTCAACATATCAGGCATCGGAATACTTAATAAACTTTTTTGTTGATGCGTTCGACACAAATACAAAAGCAGTAAGACTCCTGAGTTAATCTTTTCTTAGCGAAATTACAAGCTATTATTGTGATGCTGTTGTTGCCTTTTAAAAAAATTAAGATCAGACCCATAGGTTTTGTAGAGCGAGCATCATCTGACGAGGATGTTAAAGACAAAAGTCTTGTTTCAAGGATAGTGCTCAAAAAAGATCTTACCAAAGCTTTAGATAGTATTGAAGAGTTTTCTCACGTTTTCGTTATTTTTTGGTTGCACAATATATTGAATACTGGAAAGACTGTTTTGAAGGTTCATCCTCGAGGTTTAGCAGAGTTGCCGCTTGTAGGAATTTTTGCTACAAGGGCTCCAGTTCATCCGAACCCTATTGGTTTGACTTTGGTGGAGCTTGTAAAACGCGAAGGAAATGTTCTTTGGGTGAAAGGCCTTGACGCTGTTAATGGTACTCCTGTTTTAGACATTAAGCCCTTTAACGGTTGGGATGTTGTCATGAGCACCAGAGTTCCAAAATGGTCAACGAAAATAGACAAATAACATGCTCGCAAGATTTTTTGGCACTGCGACTTTGCTCAACAAGACAAAGACCGTTTTTGTTTAATTTTCTACTTCAACTCGGATTTCTTTCCAATCTTCTTTTATACCTCTTAGCGACATCACTGCACCCACAACTATCCCGCTAAATATCTTCTTTACGAATTCACTAAGTGAAATTTCTTTGTCGTCAACAAACAATCTCACATCCATTTACATAACCCTGATATTTCAATAAGATTCTCTCTTAAAAAATTTAAGAAATAGGCTTTTCACTCTTCACTCTAGTTAGATGATGAAGAAAACAAAAAAGGTAAAAGTTCAAAAAATTGTGCGGATACGAAGACAGCTTAGATTGAGAAAATTGATTTCTTTTTCGCTCGTTCTTTTTGCTCTTTTTTAGGCTGTTCCGGCTTAACTTCTTCTGGAGGCATCACAAACTCTTCTGTCACCGTTTCAGGCTGTTTTTCCGGTTTTTTTTCAGCAGTCTCTAGTGGTTTTAGCTTTTCTGGCTTAGTTCTTCGTCGAATTGATTTCGTTGCCTCACTAAGCCACACTGGTTCAAGGTGCAGGGCTTTTTTGTCATCAAATTCAAAGTACTCCCAAGTGTAGAGGTCCATTTGGATTCCTTGCATCTGACCAACTACATCAACTAACTGCACTGAAAACGAAGGTGCTAGGAAGATAAGCCTCGGTGTTTTGGCATCGTTTATTTTGAAATCTTTGTAGGAAAACTTTATCATTGGTTTCACGTTATTCATGTAAGCTAAGATTTTCAATCCTTCAAAAAACATATTGTCATTTTCTTTTGTACTTAGCTTGAGAATCACCAGCTGTCCGTTTTCGTCGTGGCATAGAACATCAATATTTGTTTTTGAATCTATTGGCATGCTATGGCAAATTGCTGTTAATTCTTTCTCAACAGCACTTACATTACTTACAACTATTTTCCGCAACTCATTCTCGTCTTTAACGCTGATTCGCGCAATGGTCATACTTAATCCCAGCAATAATAAATCTGCATAAATAATAAATAATTTATGAATAATGATTCACAAAATTGAATACAGATTTTGAATATGATTTGATAATATTGAACCCATTGGAAGTGATCCGTTGGCTTACTAGAGTACGCATTGTATCATCTTTTCACAGGTCAGACAAGAGTCTGGAATCGGCGTGTTTTTGGGGCGTTTCTTTAAATATCCGAAGTAATGTGAGCATCCTGTCGGTTCAAGGCTTTTTATGTTTTTCTGGCTTTTTTCAAGGACAGTATTTGAATCTTTTGAAATTAACACTTTTAAGTTATCAAGTTCGTCTAAAACTACATTTTCATCTAATTTAGAGAAACAGAATGGACAAGCTTCATAGATTTGCAGGGGAGTCACTGAAAGATTAGTTAATCGAATAGTATTTTCAAACGCCCTTCCACAAGCTTCACAGAAGCAGCCATTACTTTCTTTTTCAACATTCCCCGAGCATCGTATTGAGATAAGCTCCGACAAAAGAGTCACCCATTAAACGTATAGTAAATTTTAAGATTTAATAAACGTTTCCGTGTTGTTGTTGTACACATATGCAATTGTCCTTGTTTTGTGAATTGCAGGTCTATAGTAATATGTCACAAGGTTTACATATTTTTCTGTTGTTGTTTTTTGTGTGGGTTAGTGGTGTCGGTTAGGGATTATTTGCGTGAGAGAGCTGCAGAGTCTAGGCATGATGAGATGTCGGCTTATCTGATGTTTATTGCTGGGAGTGTTTTGTTTGTGGGTGGGATTTTGGAGACATTATTTGTGGCAGAATTAGTAGAGTGGGCTCTGTTTGTGCCAGTGGGTTTTTCGGAGACACCTGGAGGTACTTTGGGATTGGCGTTAACATTAAGTGGATTGGCGTTGATAGTTTTTGGCTTAGTAGCAGGGGCTTACTTTGCACGTGATAGGGTGTGGTATATGCGGGAGTTGCGTAATGCTAGTTTTGTTGAGGAGAGTATAGTTGCAAAAAAAAGAAGGAGAAAGAAGAACATTAGCAATCGTGCAAAATAGCGTGCACTCACCACTTAGATTAGACTTCTTTTTCTCTATACTAATGTGAACGAAAGATTTTTGAAGAGATTAGTGCATGTGTCTGGCGTGCTGAGCCTATAGATTTTTTCTGGTTCCAAATAGGGGTCTATTGGAGGCTAAATGTGGGTGGCGGATTATTGGGGATTCATAGAGTTTATTAAGACTCGCTACGTTATATAGCGTGGATTCGGATAAAACTTTAGGCTAGCCCTTCAAGCAGATTCCACGCTGAAAAACAAAGGTGAAATAAGATGGAGAAAACAGAACAACAGATAAAAAAGAAAAAGCCTTCGGTGTTCCGAGAGGTCTACTCAATTCAAGAACCTTACGTATATGCCGCCATAGTTAAAGATCCTAAAACCCAAAAAGTTCGTTACAAAGTCATCGAGCCAACACTGCTTGAAGAAGAGGCTGAAATACTTAAAGAAATAAAGAAAACGTTGATGGAAGAAATTGATGTTAACTTGAATGATATCGATACAAGTGAGAAAGCCGCTGAATATTTGAAACAGAAAGTTCGAGAAGTCATCAAAAACTATCGCCTAAAAATTGCCGAAGAAGCAGTAGATAAATTAGTGTACTATATTATACGAGACTTTGTTCATTATGGAAAAATTGATTCCTTGATGAAAGATCGCATGGTTGAAGATATTTCTGCAGATGGTGTCAACATTCCGGTTTATGTTTGGCATCGCGAGTACGAGTCCTTACCCACTAGCATCGTTTTTGAAGACGAAAGCGAGTTAAACTCTTTCATCGTGCGATTAGCGTACCTTTCTGGCAAAAATATTTCCATAGCGTCTCCCATGTTAGACGGATCGCTTCCAGACGGAAGCCGTATTCAACTAACTTACGGAAGTGAAGTCACTAGACGTGGTTCTACATTTACTATACGTCGCTTCCGCGTCGACCCGCTTACAATTTCAGATTTGCTAAACTTCAACACGTTGTCGTCTGAGATGGCGGCGTATTTTTGGTATGCTATAGAGCACAGAGCGTCTGTTCTAGTTGCTGGAGGAGTGGCATCTGGCAAAACGACCCTGCTTAACTGTTTGTCAATGTTTATCAAACCTGAGCTGAAAATTGTAAGCGTAGAAGATACTGCTGAGCTCAACCTACCTCATGAGAACTGGATTCCCTCCGTCATACGAATCGGCTTTGGAAATGAAAAAGGTTCAGGCGCTATAACGTTATTCGACCTTCTGAAAGCAGCAGTGCGTCAGCGTCCTGACTTTATAATTGTAGGTGAAGTGAGAGGTGCAGAAGCCTATACGTTGTTCCAAGCCATGGCAACAGGTCATTTAGGAATGAGCACAATCCATGGTGAGTCAGTAAACTCGGTTATTAATAGATTGGAATCTGAGCCCATGAACATACCAAAACCTCTACTTGCTATGATTGACGCTGTAACAATCCAAGTAAGAACAGAAATTGATGGCAAACCTGCAAGGCGAACAGCAACAATAACCGAAATTACTGCTCTTGACCCTAAAACAAAAGACCTGCATACGAATGATGTGTTCAACTGGAGCCCTAGAAGCGACTCCTTCCAATACACGGGGCAAAGCCACATTTTGGAGAGAAACATGGAAAAGATGGGAGTAAGTGAGGAAGAAGTTCGCGAGGAACTGAAAAAAAGAAAAACTGTACTAGAGTGGATGGTTAGAAAAAACATACGAAAATACTCACAAGTCGCCAACGTCATCCGAGAATACTATACAAACCCTAACCGAATATACAGAAAAGCAAGGATGGGCGGCTAATGAACGTTACTCATCTTAAGAAATCGATAAACCAAATACGTCAACGCGTTGTAAAAGAAGTTCGTCTGAAAGTTTCTGCCTTTCTAAACCATTTCAGCCAATCAGCAAAGAATACCGAGCAAACAAAGTGGAACCCTCAACTTTTTGCCTATCGCCTTTTGGGAGAAAGAGCGAATCGGTTTTTACCTCTCTTCAGAGACATGGATACTGGTTTGCATAAATCTGGCATGAGAATAAGTTTTAAGCCCTATGTCAGCCTCACTCTTCTAACGAGTTTAATTATTACCGTTTCAACAATGGTTCTTGTTCCGCCAATAATGTATTTTATTTTACAAATAGCGCTCTTTCCATCCCTTTTTTTTGGCGTGGGCGGTGGTCTACTGGTTGGCGCCCTAACCGTTGTTTGCTTTTACATTTACCCTATTTACAGAGCAGACAACATAAGACGAAACTTAGACGATAGCATGTCTTTTGCAACTGGTTATTTGGCGATTCTCGCAGGTGCAGGTGTGCCGCCTAATAACATGTTTCGCTCTCTTTCAAAGATTCCTCAAAATTTAGCTGTTATTGACGAGTCAAGAATTATAGTTCGAGATGTGGAGCTCTTTGGTGCAGATGTAATCACCGCCTTGGAAAATGCGTCAAAACGCACGCCCTCTGAGAAATTCAGAGAGTTACTTGAAGGCTTTGTGGCAACCATTCACTCTGGTGGCAATTTAATGTCTTATTTGATGAACAGATCGCGGCAAAACATGAAGTATAAACGTATTGCTTTGCGAAAGTTTTCAGATACTCTTGAAGTGCTCTCAGAATTCTATGTAACACTACTCGTAGCTGGGCCGCTTATTTTCGTTGTGATGCTAGCGGTTATGGCTATGCTTGGAGGCAGCGGGCTTGGAATACTGGATCCCACTCTGCTGTTGATGCTTCTAACATACATTGTTATACCCATCGGCTCAGTCATCTTCATAACAATCTTGGATGCTCTTTCGCCTCGGTGGTAGAAGTGCCGAAAGTTGAAAGATGGGAAAAGAAAATTGCGTGGGCGGTGTCTGTTTGTCTAGGTGTGATCATAATAATTACAGCGACTTTGACGCTGAGAGACAAGCCACTTTTAAACGACTATCTCTTCTTTGCAGCAGTAGTCACCGTGTTTCCTCCGGCAGTTTTAGATTACGTGGAATATCGCTGGAAAAAGTCGATAGATGAACATTTACCCGACTTGTTTAGAAGCGTTGTTCAGGCTCAGCAGACGGGCATGACTTTGCCTCAGGCATTAGAGGAGGCTTCAAAGCGAAATTACGGACCTTTAACTGCAGAGTTGAAGAAAATAGTAAATCAGATGTCTTGGGGTTTGTCTTTTGAAGAAGCGTTTCAAGAGTTTGGAAAACGCGCTGACACCGCTTTAGTGCAGAGAACTGTGCCTTTGATTATTGAGGCTAGCCGTTCTGGAGGGCATGTAGAGGAAGTCTTTGCTCCAATGGGAGACTTTATTCAAACCACTCTTACTATGGAGAAAGAGCGAAAAGCTCAAACAAGACCTTACATCGCAATAATTTACGTTGCATTTTATGTCTTCGTATTTACCATAGTCTTGCTTTTCAAAACATTCTTTGTAGAAATGGGCAGTTCACCAATCATCGGCTTTTCTGCATTAACTTCCGAGGAGGCATGGCGCATCTTCTTCCACATGAGTATTATACAAGCGTTTTTCGGCGGATTAGTTGCAGGGAAAATGGGTGAGGGCACCGTAAGCGCAGGATTGAAACACAGTGTAATTCTCATGGCAAGTGGATATGTCGCTTTGAAATTTGTGGCATGGTGATTGTGTGAGAAAGTTTTTAGGAAATAAACGTGGGATCACGCCTGTTCTAAGCAATGTTCTACTCACTGTTGTGGCAGTAGCAGCCATGTCTTTAGCAGCTTCAGCCACCTACGTAATAACCGACAACATGCATCAAATTATGGGAGAACGCGTTATCGCAGAAGATGTATGGTTTACATCAGACGTAATTTCAATTTACCTCCGCAACACAGGAAAAGTAGCAGTTGAAGTGTCGTCGGTGTATGTGAACTTCACAAGCCAATCCTTTACGCCGCTCACATTGGAAATTGGGGAACATGGATGGCTAAATGTCACTTTTAGCTGGGACGCGGGTGGCTTGTATCACATAAACGTGGTGACTAGTAAAGGAACGAAAATTGTAAACTATTATAAGGCACATTCGTAAGCTTAGACGAAATAGATGTAGCATCAGCAATGTCGTTAACATTAATATTGCATATTCTGCGTGGTTCACTTTTCAAACAGAGTATCAAGTGAATTTAGGTAGTCACGTGAGTGGAACTTACGTAGATACTAAAGTGATTGACGGTAATTGGGAGACTTTCCAAGAAGAAAGTAGTCCTCCAACATATAGGTAGATTTTAATGGCACTTTATCATAGACCTATCGACTTATTCATTATCTTTAATTCATACAATTGAAGTGCAGATGAGGTGTCTGGCTACCAATACTTTTGAAAAAGGGTATTTGAAGGCTTATAACTGGGCATCCAATACATACAGCGATAGTGGCTTTAACAACACCATAGGACATACTCCTTCTGGTAACTGGGATTATTATGCCATAAATTTCACAGATGAATGGCGAAACTATGTACGAGACGACAGTGCGATGATTATAAAGTTGCATGACGAAAAAAATGATACCGTTCGCACAAATATTGAAGTAGATTTCCTTGGTGTTAGAGTTGTAACGAGTGGAGTGGTTTTTACTTTCAAAAATAATGGTCCCTTAACCACTCATGTAGTTTCTTTGTGGATCATAAATTCCATAATTTATGATCATTATGATGTGAATGTGTTTATTAATTCTGGTGAAAACGGAACATGTCTCCTTGGTGATGCTCAACTACCGAGCAAACCATATTTTGTAAAGGCTGTAACTGAACGTGGAAATAATGCTGTTTACTCACCAAACTAAGAACTATTCTTCTTGTTTAATGCAAACGCTTTCCAAAGCTTTTATTGCTTCTTTCGGATTTTTCGCTTCAACTAAAGTAATGTTGTAAAGTTTCGCCATTCTCTTCCCATTCTCAGCAATCT
Source organism: Candidatus Bathyarchaeota archaeon (assembly GCA_029882535.1). Taxonomy (NCBI): domain Archaea; kingdom Thermoproteati; phylum Candidatus Bathyarchaeota; species Candidatus Bathyarchaeota archaeon. The sequence continues at coordinate 50,008 of JAOUKM010000004.1, read as the reverse complement.
TAGGAATCGCAATCAAGCACGCATTGTCAGGGGTAACATCATAGATTTTGGCAAACATAGCAATAACTGGTTGCTCAGAGATAACATCCTCAGCAGAAGTAGCAAGGTCTATGACTGTCACGTCTTTTACAACGCCCGTTCTAAAAGCCGTAATATCAAACATGTGGCTAGCACCAGATTTTCCCTTCAGAAAACCAGGTGTTTCCACTTCGAATCCGTGACCTTCCAAGAATTCTCTTATTGGAGCAATTAGAATCCACCCAAGCGAAGCCTCTTTTTTTGCTTCGCTGCTCAATTCATATGAGTAGACGTCTTCGTAAACCGCGTCTTCAAAGATGAAGTTTTTCCGGCAGTTTCGGCAGAAATGTGATGGAACAGGGATGTCGAAACTTTTCTTGCAGTCATTACATGTACACCATATTCCCGCTTTTCGGTAATCAACATCTGGTTGGACTAGTTCTTTATCACATCTTGGACAAATGAGCTTATCTCCTTTTTTAAAGTGGTCCTCTGTGTCAATGTATCCGCATTTGAGATGTTCTATCAAGGCACTCTTTCTGACGTTGAACGATTTGCAATGAGGACAGTTGTAGTGTATCGAAATTTTAGGTGAGCCACAACTGTGACAAGATAGGATTTTATCATACAGTTCTTTTTTTAGAATTCCAGCTTTGCTCAATTTAGCCAAAAAATCTTCAACTTTTGCAGGGTTGCCTAGAATTGCTTCAACAAGGGGATACTTATAACCTTGATCTGGATCAAAAGCAGGGTCCAATCTTGGAATTTCTCCACTTAAAAACTTGCTTAGAAACACTTGAACCAGATGATTTTTATAGAGTTCCGTTCTCTCTATTTTAGAAGCTTTAGACATTATCTCCCTACCTCACTTGGTTCTTTTCCGTTACCACACTAATTATTAATTGGTTAGATTTACTCCATTCCACCTTTAAATATTTCCAGCATTCTGTTTCAATTTTTTGGAAAATGGATGTATTAATAAAAAAACTTTTAAAATAGTATATGGCTTTTTCATGTGCGTTTCGTATCGGAGAAAAAGCGATTGTCCAAGAAAAAACAGTTAATTCTTTGTCCAAAATGCGGTTTCACCTTTGACATCAGTTATGGAAGAGCATTCGCATGTTCAGGATGCCCCTCTCTTGTCCAATGTAAAGATGTAAAGTGTCCGAAGTGCAAGCATGAATTTCCAATGCCCAAAGCCGCTTAATCTGAAAACTCAATTTTCCCTCACCGAAATTCTCGTTTCAACTCGGAATTCACAGTACAGAGCCACCGATGGCTAAGCATCTAACTTCAATTTAAGATTTCCGAATTCGGAATAAATTTACTAATCTCCTTCATTTCGCCGTTCTATGTTTGCTATGACGTTTGGATGCTTCGTTCAGATCAAGCAATCAGAAATTTTGACTCTTGAAGTTGGATTTACTATAAAAAATTTTGGAAAATGAGGATTATTCTTTTAAAGAGCTAATTAGCTAATGTATGACTCTTTAAAAGGTGGAGGAACTACCTTGAGAAAAATCTACGGTTTATTAGCAATAATGGTGTTATGCTTTATTCTAGTTCCTATCATCGCCTATTTACTAGGTGGCTGGTATGCGTATTGGGGTCACGGCTTGCTTGCAATAGTTTTTGCCCTCCTAGCAGTTTTCATAAGGACCCGTTACTATTGGGAGGAAGATTAAATGGCTCCCCCAATCCCTGAAGTAGGACCAGAAATGGCGGGCGGCGTCATTGCTGCTATAGCAGCGTTTCTGACAATAAGCATTCTCTTAGGCTTTTTCATGAGAAAAAAAGCTAAGAATTTTGAGGAATGGTTGGTGGGTCGTGGAGACATCGGCCCCCTTGTAACTGGTTTTGCTTTAGTTGCAAGCTATTTGAGCGGTTGGGCAATCTTTGGAAACGCGGGTTTGGGCTACGCTTATGGCTGGTCAGGTAGCTGGCTCATCGGCACAATTTGTGTTATGGGGACAGCAATATGCTTGGTAATTGGTTACAGAATGCGCAGGTACGTAGCGTTTGGAGCTCGAACTGTGCCAGAAATGCTAAGAGTAAGGTTTGAAAGCAGAACGGTACAAGCGTTGGCTGGACTGGCCATGATCATTCTTCTTATAGTTTACTCGGTGGGGCAGTATAAAGCTATGGCAACCGTCTGGACGATAACAACCAACATTCCCTTCTATGGAAGCCTACTAACAACAGCAATCTTAGTGCTAATATACTTGATTGTAGGCGGATACACAGGTACTCAATGGGTCTCCTGTTTCCAAGGCATTCTATTAACAATTATCGGCTGGACATTAGGTATAGCAGTCCTTTTCTGGGCAGGTGGCCCAGCACAAATAGCAGGATCCATTGGGAATCAGACGTTTACTTATCTTGGAGGTAACCAAACAGAAATCCCATTAGGAAACTACACGCTGCCTCTGCCACCGCCTAAAGGCTTAGCTTTTCCAGGTGTAGATTATATTGGCGTTATAGCTGCAATGTTCATGTTTCTCTTTATGGCGACAGGTTTCCCGCATAACATAGCGCGTTTTCTGGGCACTCGAAAAATCACTAAACGCGAGTATTGGATGATGTTGCTGATAATTATCGTAGGCGGCTCGACCCCCCTCTGGATTGGCATTGCAGGGTTTGCAGCCAGATCGGTCTGGGAAGGCGCCCTTATGGCTTCTGAATACTATCCCATGTACGGTGATTCAGCAGCAGTTTACGTAAGCATAAGTGCCGGTGGCATTCCGTTGGCGTCCTTGTTTGCCGCAAGTGTTTTTGCAGCGTCGGTTGCAACTATAGCTGGAATGGTTATGATCATGGCCACTAACATCACGCGAGACCTTATTCATAATGCTTATCCGAAAACTTCTCCAAAGAAACTTTTTTGGCTTACGAAGCTGATGCTCACCCTGTTTATCGCCATACCGTTATGGTGGACTTTTACCTCGCCTCCACCTATTCTTTCAGAGTTCATGGCTGGCTCAGCAGTTGCTCAGGCTGGAATATTCTTTTTCGTTGTCGGAGTTTCTATGTACTGGAAAAGAGCAACGAAGTGGGGCGCCATCGCCACTATAATTTATGGTTTGATACTGACGATTCTTCACCCTAACGCCTATGGAAAAGTTGTTGGTCTACACCACTGGGGTTGCTGGGCGTTGCTGTTGATGTTCGGCGCAGCCCTGATCTACTTCAGCGTGAGCCTAGCCACGAAACCTGTTTCAGAAGAAAAACTCGAAAAACTATTTTCCCAAACACGAAGAAAAATCAAGTGAATAAAGAAAAACGAAATCATTTTTATGTATCAAACTCTTATGCTAATAAACTCGCGGTGATACGGTGAAGAGTCCAGTTGAGAGTTGGATTTACCAGCCTGAATATGAGAAAAAGCCTAGAGAAAAACTCGTGAAACTCCAAGAGGAACGTCTAAGAAAAACTGTGCGGCATTCCTATGAAAGGATTCCGGCCTATAAAAGAAAATTTGAGGATGCTGGGATAACTCCTGACGACGTAAAAACCTTGGATGATCTTGAGAAAATTCCTTTCACCACCAAAGAAGACCTTCGCAAAGCCTATCCATATGAAATGTTAGCCGCGGACATAAGCGAAGTTCTAGAATTACATGCAAGCTCTGGAACGACGGGGCATCCAACCACATGTGCATACACCAAAGGAGATTTGGAAATCTGGTCAAAGGCAATGGCGAGAATATATGCTTCTGCTGGAACAAAGAAAAATGACATAGTGCAAAATGCTTACGGATACGGCTTGTTCACTGGCGGTTTAGGCTTCCATTATGGAGCATTAGAAATAGGTGCAACAATTTTACCCATCGCTTCTGGCAACACCGAACGGCAAATAAGACTTGCAAAGGAATACGGAACAACTATACTTGTGTGTACACCAAGCTATGCAGCCTATTTAGGTGAATATGCAAACGAAAAGTTGGGGATAGACCCCGTAAAAGAACTTAAATGGAAAAGCGGGTTGTTCGGAGCTGAAGCATGGTCTGAAGAGCTTAGACGTAGAATTGAGGAAGTTTTGGGAATCGAGGCTTTTGACATTTATGGCCTTTCAGAAGTAATTGGTCCAGGAGTATCAGTGGAATGCCCAGAGCACAACGGACTACACATTTTTGAAGATTATTTTATACCAGAGATTATTGATCCTGCGACAGGAGAAACAGTTGAGGAGGGAAAAATTGGAGAACTTGTGTTAACAACGTTGACTAGAGAGGCAACGCCCGTGCTTAGATTTAGAACAGGCGACATAACATCCTTTACAACAGAAGAATGTTCTTGTGAGAGAACTATTGGAAGAATGAGTAGAATTTTAGGCAGAGCAGATGACATGTTTAAAGTTAGAGGTGTAAAAATGTGGCCAACCACTGTGGAACACGCATTGCTTCTCGTAGAAGAAGCCTCTCAGAATTATCAGATAGTCCTTGAGCGTCCAGACCGTCTAGACATTATGACAGTGCATATTGAGCCGGAAAAAGAAGCTTTCGAAAGCGTAGACGGAGACCTGTTGAAACTTCAAAGTCTAAGTCTCAAGGTTCTGGAATCAATAAAAACAGTAACTGGAATTAAGGCAAATGTGGTTTTGGTTCCATATAACAGCCTGCCGAGATTCGAAGGAAAAGCAAGAAGAGTGAAAGACCTAAGGAAGGATGCGTCCTTCTAATCTAGCATTACTATATTAAATTCGCACGCAAAATAATGTTAACAGGATAGTAAAGAACGGCTTTTCTTATGACAATGTTCTGCGAAGATGCTGCAACGTGTTCTTCTTCCAAAGGCTAACGTCTTCGTTTCTTAGAATGCAATCGGCGGTGTCTTGGTTGTCTCCTCCAGACGCTTGAACCAAGCCTGTGGCGGTTACTTCGGCTAATGTGGCTAGGTTGGTTTTTATTTTGCTTCCTCTTCGCAAAGAAACCTTTAGCGTTTTCTGAGTTTCAGGGATATCACGGCAATTATCGTGTTTGGGTTGCTGTGTTGTAGTTGCGTGGCTATTTGGCTGGTAACGTTGAATTTTAGTTTTATCGAGTAAAATGCTACTCGGCATCTAGGTGAAACTCGGCTTCAGAGTCAAACTGTTCCAGATATTTTCTTAGCTCTTCGTCAACTTCTTTTCTAAACCTGTGGAGGAGTGTGGCTTTTTCGTTTTGCCTTCTTGTTTTTCGACATAGCTCAGTTTTTTTGGGCTATTACTATGTCTAAGTCATTTGCTGCGAATACGCAGCTGATCAAGGGGATTGTCTTCATATTCACCTTCTCTACAATCTTTGGGACGTATTGGCTGCCAGTATCCTTCATTGCCGGGACTTTTCCACTCTTCCTATCAATGAGTTTGTACGTCGTTAGTGTGGCATTTAGCAGTATACTTCTCTCTAAAAGGGCTTAAAGGAAATATACGAAAAAGCTGCGCGCGCCTTTCCTTTGTTTACAGAGCATGATTTCAAGTTCTATTAAGGATTTAAGAAAGAAGTTTGCGCGTGCGTTCTTGTGTATGCATAAATACTTCGCTCTGAATACCTTCTAATGCACTGAAATGGAGGTGAGTAAGAAGATGCATAGAGAATGTTGTTGCTGCGGTCAAACTCATCATGGGTGGAAGCATGGACATGGACACGGGTATGGTCATCATAGACGATTCTTTACCAAAGCAGAAAAGGTTGAGAAGTTGAAAGGGTACGCAGAAGAGCTAAAGAAGGAACTCATGGCAGTTGAGGAGCACATCAAAAAGTTGCAGAGTTAAGTCGCGCGAATACTGCGCGCGCTTGAGTTTCGGAAAAAAATAGTGGCGTACACAAATCACAACCAATTTCTTTGTGATTTACTCTATCCTTCTTAACCTAAAAAGTGTGTTTTGAGGGAAGCCTATTTCTTCTTTTCTTTGTAGAATTCAAGGTAGCCACATTTCTTGCAGTAGTAGGTTTGGATTTTTTCTCCTTGCAGAGCTTCAAGATTTTCAGGTGCACGTGTACACCCAAAAGTGTTGCCAAAGATTTCAGCCGTACCCTCAACCAATTTCTCATCACATTTAGGACACTTCTTAACTTCTTTTCCGCTCATAGACCATGCATTCCTCGCTACTATGATACATTCCAGAAACTAAGGCTTTTCCTTCCATCCCCTCTTTTTTTTTGCTTTACCACTGGCATCAATTGATGCTAGTGGTTGTTTGAACTAAAGGATAGCGTATGCATAACATAATGACGCTCTTTCAAGTTGAGTTTTTTCTGGTAACTGCTTTTCAAGGTGTTATACTATTTAGTTTATCAATCGTAGAATATCAGTTCTTTTTCTTCAAGCTCTTTATGTAGCTTGCCAACAGCTTCGTACACATCTTGTTCCCGTTTAGCTCCCGTGCAAACAAGTTTTCCGCTTGCAAAAAGCAATATAACAACTTTAGGCTCAGCCATGCGGTAAATCAAACCTGGAAACTGCTCTGGCTCATACATAGTTTTTTCCAAGTCGTAAGTTGCCTTCTCTAAGTCAATCATTCCTCCAAGGCTTGCAGAGGCCACAATGTTTTGAATTTTCAGTTCAGGCTTACTGATGATGATTATACCGCTCTTTTTTAACTCCTTAATCACGCGCATAACAGCTCTCCGTGCCTCCTTCTCTGACTTTGCGCCAGTGCAAACCATTTTTCCAGAGTTAAAGATCAAAGTAGCAGTCTTTGGTCTTTTAAGACGAAAAACCAAGCCTGGAAACTGTTCTGGTCGATACTCTACACCTGGGTATCCTTTCACGACTGCGTTCAAGTCGACACGTTGCTTTAAAGTTGCGGAAGCAACCACGTTTTCAATGCGGATACTGGCATCAACCTTTTGCATTCATAACACCTTTAAGCGTTATACATTTGCATGTGTCTCTATATATATATATAAGGCTTATAAACAAAAACTGAAGGCACTCCCGCACGCATCTTATTATTTCGTTCCAATTGGACTAAGCTGATTTATAAGGAAACTACGAAAATAGTTGTTCACTCAAAAACTGTGAATGTTTGGAAGGAGGAGGACTTTGAGACTTAGTTCTTATCATCAAATCGTTGATGAATTGGGTCATTTAAGAGATCGGGGCGCTGAGTTATTTTCAATTGGCAAATCGGGACTTGGAAGAGAGATTTACTTGTTAACAATAGGAAAGGACGACAAGCGGGTTTTGATAGTATGTAGACAGCACGGTAATGAGCCTACGTCAACAGAAGCGATGATGGAATATGCTGGAGAATTACTTGATGAAGAGGATTTAATGGAGAAGGTTAGAGTTTCAATAATCCCCATGGCGAATCCAGATGGAGCGGAGCTTTATAGGAAAGTATGCGAGGATGGTCGAACTTCGATACTTATTTCATACATCGCCTGCTCAGTCAAACCATATAGAGGAGACATGAACCGAGATTATAAGAAGAAAAAATTTCCAGAAACAAAAATCGTTGCTAAAGCAATCAAAGAAACTAAACCCAACATCATTATAGACCTCCACAATTTCTTTCTGAACTACGAGTATTTAATTCTAAGAAAACCAATCCACGATTTCTGTGCGGCAATCTCAACTCACCCTAAAATAAAACCTAGAATATTTCGAAAGACTCTTAGAATTTGTAAAATAGCTATAAAAGCTGTAAGAAGAGAAGGTGGAAACCCAGCAGATATAAACGGATTATGACCTTCGATTCATGGTCGTCTGCTTATGCCAAATGAAAACGTTCTCGATACGCATTATTCCTTAAACTATGACATTCCCTCAGTAACATTTGAAGCTGCTGGAGGATTCAACTTGTGTTCGAGCGCCTTGGAAAGAGGTAAAAGACTACACAAGGCTTCAGTTTCTTCAGTTATAGAACAATTATGAGAAGAATCTGACAAGTTTCAGTGAGTTGAAGAATTCTCACACATGCGTTGAGAAAGAAGCCTTATAGAGATCCAATGTTCAAAACGTCAGTTTCTTCTGTGGATTGTTCTGGTTTTTTCTTTTCCTTAGAGGATGGAATTACAAATTCAAGAAGAATTAGAATTACTATTAAAATGACAATGATTGACATTCCTGTCGGTGTACGGACGAGTAAGGGAATTTGACCAAGGTACGGAATGCTCCATACAACTTTGCCGACAAGGTCAGTGTTATCGACTTCCCAAGGGTCGGTGCCCGAAGGGTTGTTGTCTCCTTTGGTCTTTAAAAATGCAATATCACCACTCCCATGTTTTTCTACGGCTCTGTGAACAATAAGCTCGTCTGAATTACGTGGTTTGTGAAAAACTATAACGTCGCCTGTCTCATATTCCGCAACAATATCATCTACATTTAGTCCACCTTGAACAATTATCAAATCACCGACATTCAAAGTGGGAATCATGCTTCCTGAAGCCACTGCAAGCAAAGGATAGTCAGTTCTCAAGTATGTTTTCAAACCAAACCAGAAAGCAACAATGCTGCATAGAATAATCGCTAGAAGAATCAGAGATTTTACGTATTCATTTTTCAGTGCATCTTTAAGTTTTGACATTCTATTGACCTCTTGCTTTAACGATGGTTTTGCTGTGTTTGTTGCTTGTCGCATATTTAAATTTAACATTCGAAGAAAACATAAAAAGGGGAAATTAAAGGAGCTTAGAGTCTAGATCGCGGAGATTTCGGCTTTTGAAGTGATTTTCAGCTTGAATTGCCGGTTTAAATTTTCTTCTTACCTAGAACAACACGAAATGCTTTATCGCATTTTGGACAGTCGTATAAGCCGATTTCAAGTTGCATTCTCTTGCCCTGTTTGTCTGGTCGACCAGCCATTTTCCATTTCTTTCTGAACTTTCCGTCAGCGCCGCAATTTGGACATTTAGACATGACTTTTCCTCCATAACAATGTATTATGGTTTGTTATGATAATACATAAAAGATTTTCCATCAATTCCGAACACAAGACGTAATGTTGCTCGCAGAAAAGGGTTCTTGATGGGAGGATTGTGACAGAAAAATCCTTTAAGGAGAAATCCTGTTAAAGCTACAATCTGTTACAGGCGCGTATAACGATGAGTAAAGCGTGGCATTCTAAGTCAATTGAGATAGTACTTGAGGAGTTGCAAACAGACCCTCTTGGTTTAAAAGAAGAAGAGGTAAAGCAACGTTTAGAGAAGTATGGACTCAACGAACTCAAAGAGACAAAAAGAACCACTGCATTCCAGATCTTTCTAAACCAATTCAAAGACATTTTCGTGATTATGCTGTTAATCGCAACAGCTATCTCCCTTGCTGTTGGAGAGGCCACCGATGCCATAACGATAGCCGCCATAGTAGTTCTCAACGCAGTTGTCGGCTTCGTCCAAGAATACCGCTCTGAAAAAGCAATGGACGCCATGAGAAAACTCACTGCCCCAAAAGCCCGATTAATGAGAAATGGAAAAGAAGTAATGGTTCCCGCAAAAGAAGTTGTGCCTGGGGACATTTTGCTTTTAGAGTCTGGGGACCGCGTTCCCGCAGACAGCAGACTAGTTGAAGTTGTAGAGCTGAGAACCGACGAAGCTGTTTTAACTGGCGAGTCTACACAGGTAGAGAAAAGAATTAGCACCATTGAGGAAAATGCGCCTGTAGCCGATAGAAAAAACATGATATTTACGGCGACTTATGTAACATACGGCCGAGGGAAGGCTGTAGTAACATCTACAGGTATGGAAACTGAGTTTGGAAAAATTGCTGAAATGGTGCAATCTGTTGAAGCAGAGGAAACGCCTTTAAAGCTCAAATTGGAAAACTTCGCAAAGAAGTTAGGAATAATCATTGTATTTGCATGTGTCGCAATTTTCGTTCTAGAAATGTTAGACCCCGCGAGACCTGGAACACTAGTAGAGAACTTCATAACAGCAATTGCGTTGGCAGTGTCAGCCGTTCCAGAAGGACTCCCCGCAGTAGTAACAATTTCACTAGCCTTAGGAGCCCGCGAACTAGCAAAACGCAACGCAATAATTAGACGACTTGCATCTGCAGAAACTTTAGGCGCCACCACAGTCATTTGCTCCGACAAAACTGGAACACTAACCAGAGGTGAAATGACCGTCCGTAAAATTTTCACCAACGACAAAATCATTGAAGTTACCGGCGTTGGCTACGAGGCAAAGGGACAATTTATGCTGAAAAACAAACCTATGGATGCAAAGGAAAACGCAAACCTGAATTTGTTATTGGGCGCCAGTGCAGTCTGCACCAAAGCTGCGGAGGACGGAGAAAAAATACTTGGTGACACAACGGAAGGGGCGTTAATCGTCGCAGCGACAAAAGCGGGAATGACAAAAGACAAGCTAGAGAAAAAATATCCGCGTGTGCATGAAATTCCCTTTACTTCAGAAAGGAAACGGATGACAACCGTTCACAAAATGTCTGAAGAGAAATTGTTGGCTTTCATGAAAGGCGCCCCTGAAGTTATTCTAGACCACTGCACAAAAATCTTCAAAAACGGAGAACCAAAAAAACTAACCAAAAGAGAAAAACAGAAGATTTTAAAAACAAACGAGCAAATGGCGGGCGATGCGCTCCGTGTGCTTGGAGTGGCTTTTAAAGAATTAACTGACGTCGAGCTTGAAGACTTTCGCGAACTTAGTAAAGCGGAAGAGACCAATAAGCGTATAGAAAGCGACCTAGTTTTTGTCGGCTTGGTGGGAATGATTGACCCCCCGAGGGAAGAAGCTAAAGAAGCTAACAAATTGTGTCAACAAGCAGGCATAAGGACCGTTATGATAACTGGTGACCACAAGCTCACCGCTGTGGCAGTGGCCAAAGAAATAGGCATAACCAAGGGCAACCCTCATGATATGGTTTTAACAGGCACTAAGCTAGATGCTATGAGTGATGAAGACTTTGAAAAGGTTGTTAAAGACGTAAGAGTCTACGCAAGAGTTGCTCCTGAACATAAGCTTCGAATAGTAAAAGCCTTGAAGAAGAAAGGGGAAATCGTCGCCATGACTGGAGACGGTGTCAACGATGCCCCAGCGCTAAAACAGGCAGACATCGGCGTTGCTATGGGCATAACAGGCACAGATGTAACCAAAGAAGCGGCAGACATGGTGCTTGCAGATGATAACTTCGCCACAATTGTTAGCGCTGTAGAAGGAGGGCGTGCAATTTATGATAACATAAGAAAATTCTCCTTTTTCTTACTAAGATGCAACTTCGACGAACTGGCGCTTATTGGAACCTTTGCATTGCTAGGCTTGGAGCTTCCTCTAACTGCAGGTATGATTCTATGGCTAAACCTAGTTACCGATGGAGGGCCAGCCCTTGCACTAACGATGGATCCTCCAGAGAAAGACGTGATGCAAAGACCCCCACGAGATCCAAAACAAGGAGTGTTACATGGAAGACTGGCCTCGATAATTGCCACTTTTACACTGCAATTCCTCTTAACTGGAGGTTTATTCTACTGGCAATACTATATGCTTCCTGGACCTTTGACAGAGCTAAAGTTGGCACAGGCTAGAACTATGGCGTTTACACGGGCGACATTGCAAGAATTATTTGTCGTATGGAATTGTCGATCTGAGAAACACAACGCTTTCAAAGTAGGGTTCCTTTCAAATAAGTTCTTGCTAATTGCCGTCATAGGTTCAGCAGTCTTGACAATTCTTGTGCCATTCATTGGACTATTTGGGACTGTGGTGATGGATGATCCACTTGAATGGGCCCTTGTTGTAGTGACTGCTATGTCAGGCTTCCTAATACTACCCGAGGTTTTCTATAATCGAAAAGTGTTCAAATGGAGATAGACAACTTCAATTATGTACGCCTCCATGAAAAGAATTAACCGTTACTAAAACTACATGACTTTCCTTTGTCTCCAACAAACCACACAAAAGATTCTTGATACTAGAAAGACTTTTAGAGAAGCGTTCTCCCTATTTTTCTGCGTTTGGAGTCCCAGAGCATTCTTGAAAGACGAATCCGAAAACGTTTTCACCCAGTTTGTAAAGCCCATTCGAAGGCTTGTTGAGCAGAGAGGATTCCAAACCCCAACAGAACCTCAAGAAAAGACTATACCTAAGATTCTTGAAGGCAAGAACGTTCTACTCATCTCCCCTACAGCAACGGGTAAGACAGAGTCAGCAATCTTTCCCATCTTAAACATGCTCATTCAAATGCCCGACCGTCGACTTGGAATTAAGGTTTTGTATGTTACACCTTTGCGTGCTTTGAACCGTGACTTGTTAGGGCGTTTACAGTGGTGGTGTAACAATTTAGACATCAAACTGGCGGTGCGGCATGGAGATACTGACACCAAAGAGAGAACCAGACAGTCGCGGAGCCCTCCTGACGTTTTAATAACGACACCTGAAACGCTGCAAGCCATATTAACCGGGTGGGTGCTGCGTCAACATTTACGACACGTAAGATGGGTGGTCGTCGACGAAGTTCATGAAATGGCGGACAGCAAACGTGGCAGCCAACTCTCACTCGCCTTGGAAAGGCTGCGAACCATTGCTAACAACGAGTTTCAGATGATAGGTCTCTCCGCCACGATAGGTAGTCCAGAAAAAGTAGCCCAGTTTTTGGTAGGCAACGGAAGGCCAGTAGTGATAGTGAAGGTGCCTGTTGCACGAGAAATGCAGTTAAAAATAGTTTTTCCAAAGCCAACTCCTCAAGACTATAAGCTTGCTTCATCCCTCTACACTCATCCAGAGGTTGCAGTTAGGCTTCGAATCATACGTGACTACATTGAGAAGCACAGATCAGTGTTGCTTTTCACAAACACTCGTACAATCTCTGAGGTGCTAGCTAGCCGCTTCAAAATATGGGACATAGACTTCCCAGTTTCAATTCACCACGGCTCGCTAGCTAAACCTTCAAGAATAGCCGCGGAAAGGGGATTGAAGAACGGCGAGTTAAAAGGGCTTGTCTGCACAAGCTCGCTGGAACTAGGCATTGACATAGGTAGAATAGACCTCGTCGTCCAATACATGAGTCCTAGACAAGTTACGCGGCTGATTCAACGCGTAGGCAGAAGCGGCCACAGAGTGGGACGCATAGCTAAGGGAGTAATAATCACTATGGATTCTGACGACACTTTGGAGGCTATGGCTATCGGTCGTATGGCTTATCGTAAGGAGCTTGAACCCGTGGTTATTCCACAGAAGCCTTATGATGCTCTTGCCCACCAAATCGCTGGATTGTTAATGAAAAGAAGACGCCTTTTTTTCGGTGACATTGTGGGACTCTTCAAGAAAGCCTACCCTTACGCTGACCTTACGATGGAAGACGTGCAGAAGATTCTAACATACATGCATACACGTTTTCCACGAATCGCTTGGGTCTCCTTCGAAGACCTTACCGCCCTCAAACCCCGTAGAAGCAAGGCGTTATACGAATACTACTTTGACAACCTGTCCATGATACCTGCAGAGAAACATTACCTAGTCATCGACGAAGCATCAAACACCGCGATAGGAGTCTTAGACGAAGCCTTCACAGCCGAATACGGAAAACTAGGCGTCAAATTCATCATCCGAGGAAGCCCATGGAAGATTCTTCACATCTACGGTGATAAAATATACGTAAAATCCGTTGACGACCCCACAGGAGCTATCCCAAGTTGGATAGGAGAACAAATTCCAGTGCCTTTTGAAGTATCTCAGGAAGTAGGACAGATTAGAGGATTTGTCGAACAGCAAATGAAGAAAGGGAAAACAATTGACCAAATTGTCACAAAACTAGCTAAGAGATATCCTGCAGACGAAGACACAGTGTCACGAGCGTTGCAGGGAACGTTTGAACAGGTGAAAAAGGATTATCCTGTCCCTACAGGTAAGCGTATGACTGTTGAGGACTGGCAAGACTTGGTAATCATTCATGCAAACTTCGGCTCTTTGACTAACCGTGCATTAGCTCAGCTGCTGGGTCACTATTTGTCAGAGCGAACTGGCTACACAGTTGTCGTTCAACACGACCCCTACCGCATTTTCGTTCGAACAATGGGAACAACAAATGCAAGCAGCATAATAGCCTTGTTCAACGAACTCAAGCAGACATCAGACACGGTGATACGTGACGCCTTAACAAGAGCTACAGTGAAAACAGGAATTTTCAAGCGTCGAATGATTCATGTGGCAAGAAGATTCGGGGCTTTGAAGAAGTGGGCAGACTTTAGCAGTATTAGTCTCAAGCGCCTGTTGAAAAGTTTCGAAGGCACTGCAATCTACGATGAAGCACTTAAGGAAACATTTACTAAAGATTTAGACTTGGAAAGGCTTCTTCGAGTGATAGACGAACTTCGAAAGAACGAAGTGACAATTGTTAAAGTTGAGACTCAGGGAGCGGCGACTCCAATTGCAAGAGTCGGCATAGAACGTGTCAGCATGAAAACAGACCTAATTCCGCCAGAAAGAATGCGGCTCATTCTTGTCGAATCGGCAAAAGCGAGACTGCTAAACGAAGTTCGAAGTTTTGTCTGCACAAACTGCTGGGACTATCTTGAAATGATACGCATCAAAGACCTGCCCGACAACCCAGCTTGTCCACAGTGTGGCTCTAATGCCTTAGGGCTGCTCAGAAGAGAGGAAAACTATGTGATGTCTCTAGTGGAAAAGAAAGGAGAACGATTGACTAAAGCTGAACGAAAAATGCATCAGCAAGCAGTTAAAAACGCGCAGCTGATTTCGAGCTATGGAAAAACCGCGGCAATAGCTCTTTCTGCTCGAAGAGTGAAAACAGATGACATTCAGAGCGTCCTCAAAAAAGAAAAAACGCCTACCGATCATTTCTTTGAATTGGTGATTGAAGCTGAGCGTAAAGCGTTAAAAAGAAGGTTCTGGGCAGACTAGCTGAGAGAACTACAAGCCTTACTGTCCAAGTTTATAAGTGACTGTAAACACTTTGTCCACCTACTAGAAGATAGATTAGCTATAGCTATTGAATCTTCTAAAACTATAAATTACGCCATTTCAGAGTTAAGACACATCTCTGCGGAGTAGAGACGTTTGGAATTAAGTAGACAAAAACTAAGAGAAAAAACCTTAAAAAGATTCAAATACGTTCGAACTTGCGTCTTAGCAAGAGAACTTTGCTTACTTGTACGGACAAATCGTGTTGCTCTTAGTCCAGAAGATGTGGAGCAATGTTGCAGTTTCGTCTCAAAATTATGCAAAGAATCAGGATGCATTGAACAAAGTGAGCTTTGCCGTCAAGCGGCTGAAGTCGTAAAAGAGGACGAGGAGAAATATCTTGAGCTTTGTCAGCAAAGCTGTATGAAGTGCGGTGAGGCAAGACGGCCTAGACTGAAGAAGAAAACCTCGTATGTAGCGTAGTAAGCTTCAATAAACCTTAAAAAAGACAAGTGGATAACAAAGAGCGTAAACGGGGGATTCATAAAGTGTTCATCGCTCCCTTCGTTGCGTCACCTCTTCCAGTTGTCAGACACATGTTAAAACTTGTAACCTTGAGGCCTGGCGAAACTTTCTACGATTTAGGCTCTGGGGATGGTCGAACAGTAATCATGGCGGCACAAGAATTTGGAGCTAGAGCGGTTGGCGTTGAACTGCGAGAAGATCTGGCTAAAAAAGCCTTAGCAACCATTCATGAATTCGGCATCCAAGACCGAGTAACCATTGTTCAAAGCGACATGTTTAAAATTAACCTTTCTCCGGCAAACGTTGTGTTTCTGTATCTCACAACTAGCGCTAACGATAAAGTTAAGCCGAAACTGGAGAAAGAGTTGAAGCCAGGTACACGGATCGTTTCTCACGACTATGAGGTTTTAGGGTGGAGACCCATTAAAACAGAAAACTTCTGTGAAAATCCAAAGCTTGGCTACCCATCACACACCATTTACGTATACAAAAAATGAAAAGCCGTCAACTTTTCTTGTTTTTATCTTGTAATTTGCAAACCTCGTAAACTATACTAAGCGGTTGTCTTTATCCCACTCTATCTATTCACTCTAAATTGAAGTAGAAAATGGCTTCTGAAAAGTTAAAAGAATTGCTGAATCGAGCTGTAGCTAGAGAAATCCAAGTTTTTATCCAATACATGTAGCAACATGTGCTGGCAGTGAGTATTAAACGCGCTGCTGTCGAAGCCATCTTTAAAAACATAGTTATTACCGAAGTGAAGCATGCAGAAGCAATCGCACTCTAAACAAACCATAAAAGTCGCAGAATAGGAGAACGATACAACAACACGAAGACTATTCTAAGGGATCTTAGAGGACGAAGAAGAACACCACGACACCTTCACCAAACTTCTGGAAAAGTAGGATAAGAAGTTTGTTTTGGTGCTCTTCACTTTTTTGCCTACGTAGTTCTTGCAGTAATACTTAATTAGCAAACAGTAAACTTCTTTAAAACCACAAATCGCTCAGGAAGGAAATATAAGAAATGAACCTCATAATTCTCGGACCACCCGGCTCAGGAAAAGGAACATATGCCTCACGGTTGCAGTCGAAACTCGGCATACCCGCCATAGCAACAGGTGACATTTTCCGAAGCATAGTGAAAGAAGAAACAACGTTGAGTAGAAAGGTTAAAGAGTACATGAGCAAAGGGGAACTTGTCCCCGACAAAATCGTGATTGAAGTTTTAACCGAAAGACTTGCCAAGGACGACTGCAAAAATGGCTTCATATTAGATGGCTATCCCCGAACAATTGAACAAGCAAAGGCTCTAAGCGATTTTACGAAGATTGACGCGATCGTCCGCCTAGTTGTGCCCGAGTGGATTATAATTGAACGGCTTTCAAGTCGAAGAATTTGCAAAAACTGTGGGGAAGTGTATAATATTCGGTTTCTGAAGCCGAAGAAAGAAGGAATCTGTGATAAATGTCGTGGACAGCTTTATCAGCGGATTGATGATACGCCGAAGGTTATCATGGAAAGGCTGAAGGTTTATGAAAGACAAACTCAGCCACTTCTAGAGTATTACAAAGGCAAAATTCCCTTTGTAGAGTTTAAATGTGAAAGTATCGACGTGCCACCTGAAGTTGCAGTTGCGGAGATTCTTAAGGGATTGAAAAAGCTTAATCTTTCGTAGAAAAGGTGCAACACGACCTGTTTTAGCCTGAAAGCCTTGATCTAGCCTTCGTTTTTCATAGTAATTCTACAATTTAGCTTTAAGCCATATTGAATGCTTGCCAGGAATTTTTAAAGGCTTCGTTAAAGTGAAAACATTTTACGTGAAAAACCTGACATCTAAATTGTGCTTTGCTAGAATTATGAGAAGCGTAGACTTATTTTTGGTTAGCTACGCTCAGGGAGATTCTTTATTCTCAGATGATGATAGAGCAGGATTAGAACAGCACAACTGTGATGATGAAAAGTGGTTACTGGCGAAATCGGAATTCTCTCTTTTTATAAATTCTGAGAGTTTTGCATGTATAGAAACTATGAAAACTGCAAAGCGGCTCGGCAAAAATGTTGATAAGGGAGAGTTACACTAGGAATTTTCCATCTTTGTAGAATAGTTTGCCATCTGCGTAGATTTCTCCACGCTTCTTCATGTCTTTCAAGATGTCCCAGTGGATTGCCGACTTGTTTAAGCCTCCTGACTCTGGATAGGAGTTGCCAAGGGCTATATGTATTGTTCCTCCCATTTTTTCGTCGAAAAGCATGTTTTTTGTGAATTTTGTTATGCCGTAATTTGTTCCGATAGCGGTTTCTCCAATGCGGTCTGCTCCGTCAATTTTCAAAATTTGCTGCAACAGATCATCCCCTTTGGCGGCTGAAGCTTTCACAACATTTCCGTCTTTAAATGTAAGTGTTATGTCTTCAACTTCTCTGCTAGAAAAAATTCCTGGATAGGTGAATCTAATTGTACCGTTGGCTGAGTTCTCAATAGGAGCAGTGAACACTTCACCACTTGGCATGTTTCTTTTTCCGTCAGAATTTATCCATTTTCTACCCTCTAAGTTGAAGGTTAAGTCTGTATCTTCGCCTACTATTCGGATTCTGCTCACTTGGTTCAAGAAATCGCAGATTTTTTCCTGCTTTTCATGTATTTTTGTCCATTCCGCAATTGGGTCTTCCTTGTCAACTAGACAGCTGCCGTAAACGAAGTCTTCGTATTCCGCAAGCGACATAGCAGCTTCTTGTGCTTGAGCGTTTATGGGATAAGGCAAAAGAGTCCATTTGAGTTTCCCCTCGGCAGCGCGTTTACTGAAGATTTCCGAAAGTTCTCTTCTAGAGGCTCTGTAAATCTTTATTTTTGAAGGGTCTATGTTTGTTAATCCTTTAGGGTTTGGTTGGCACCATACGGTTATTTGAACATCCATGTTTTTTACTCTGAATTTTTCGAGGGGTGAAACAAATTTTAGCTGGTGTTCTTTTGCATATCTGTAAAAAGTGTACGCGACATCAAGGTTTGGAATGATTAGTGGATATGCATCGTTTAACAAACATTCTCTGTATATCTTGCTAATCAGAGGGAATGCTAATGCGCTACCTCTTATAAGCACCTTCTCCTCGGGTTTCACTTCAACACTATAATGAACGCAAAGTTCTGCAAGTTTTTCAATTCTCTGGTTAACCATTTAATCCACCACTTAAAAGAACATCAAAAAAGGAGAATACGCATTAAAAGTTTGTGGTTGAACAGTGTTCTCTGTAGGAGAAGATACACAGTATTCCTATAACCTCCGAGATTTTTTACAATTTTGGGATTCAATGGTTCCTTTGATGCTACATAGCTTTTCCAAGTTTCTAATAATAGGAAATTAAAATCAAATCTACCTCTGAAAACACACGTGATTTACTATTTGGATAAAACTAGTGACTTCTGGAGATTCAAACGTTCTATTTTCTGTTTTTCCCTGATTGAGCATGATGGTATGATTTAAATAGACGGTATCTAGACAGGCGTGGCCAACCTGTCTTGGCGTATCTTAGTTTGTCTGGGTTTTTCTTCAGCCAGTTCATCATGTGAAAGAAGCTCTTCGCCCTCTTCTCGTCTCTCTCCTTCAGCGGCTCGTAGCCCAAGTTTCTTATTTCGTCAAGGTATGCCATTTCTGTGAGGCGTTGTGGTTTCCCCGTTATTTTGACTCTGCGAATTCGGTCGTCGCCAAACCTTCTTCTTAAGTCCTTGACAGCCTCGTCGAAGATGTAGCCCTTGCAAATGTGGATTGGTTCCTCTGCCTTGAGTTTGAGTTTGCCCAATAGTTGGAACACAACTTTTGAGGCTTGCTTCAGATACTCTTTTCGGCAGAATCGTTGAGTTCTGAAATACTTGACATCCAAGATTTCGTATCTAAACTCTTGGGTCTCATCGCGGTAGGCTCCTATGACCACTCCGAAAAGGAGGTCTCCAATGCCTGCATCGTCTATGGTTATTGTCATCTAATACTGCTTCCTTCTGCAGGAGGATGTGTAAGCCTATATAAAAATGGTTTAAGTTTGTACGTAATTTTATAGAAAAAGTGGGGTGTTGCTGTGTTATGTGATGGTGGTGCAGTGATCATCCGCGCTTGAAACCTCAGTTGTAGTTGATATGTTAAAAGGAGAATCGTAGTAATTTATATGATTGAGCCAATTCACCGACCAACTGTTTCTATCCGCTTTCACAGGGTCGATCAGACGAAATAGTAATGGCAGAAACAGAAGAACAACGTAGATCCATGTAAACTTATGCTTCGCCAATCGTGTTCTCCTTTCTGTTATTTTTTCGTTTTGCAGCTACAATAGCCACGATAATGAAACCCACTGGAATGGCTGCTAGCAGCCATAGCAGTTGCTGTGGCTTTTGCATCTCCCACATGTTTGTATCTGCGATTTCCAGTTTAAACGTCGATGGATGATTCTCATAGCCGATGACATATGATTGTCTAGTTTCCTCTAGCAAGAAACCTGTTTCCTTATCCCAGCATTTTTCCAAGGTATCATTTCTGACAAAGGGGTATTCATATGCAAGCCACGTGAACTCAAGCCGGTTTACCTCTCTTTCTACTTCACCGTAGCTTCTCAAATCCGTATCATTCAGTGTAAGGTCAACGTAAACAAATTCTCTTATGTCTTCATACCACACTGAATATTCTCCTATTTTGTCTCCAGGCTCAAAGTTTGCAGCGATGATGTAGCGTCGATATGCACAGAGATGACCATACAGGATGTCATTCTGTAAGTCCCACGAAGAACCACTATAATAACAACCGACAAATTCGCTTCCATCGGCATCATGTATAGTCTGTTGAATTGTTACCCTTGTGCCAGAAACGTTCAACACTTCAACCTTAACCAACACAGCATCTTCCATGCCAGGATACCAAATCGTCGGCGCTCCAAGTTGGGTGACTTTGTATTTCACCCAGTCTCCAGGTTTAACTCCCACCACGCCAAATTCATCCACAGTTTGTCCAAATGCCTTAGGAAAAACCATAAACAAACTCAAAAGCAAAGCAACAGAGAGCAACAGCAAAACTCCATGCTTGAAATTAGACATTTCCATTTCAATTTTCCAGCATCTAGGGGTCAGGCAGCAACATATCTTCAACGCCGCTTCAGCTAACCCAACAAATAGTGGGTTTTTCTTCTCTTTTAAATTTTTCCACGAATTTCATCTATTTTTAAACAATTCACCATTAACAACTGAGTAAATTTCTAATATTGCGGACAAAGAAAATAATGACAGAAAACAAAATCAGACTCTGATTAGGTTCGGCGAAGAGTACCCATACGTAATGCCAGAGTCTTTTAGTGTCTCCTCTTCATCTTCTCTATCTTATTGTTAAGGTTGTGATTCTATATCCTCTACAAGTCTTACTAGACCTTCCTTTGTGATTTCGATGCGGATTCTGTCGCGTTTAAAATTGCACATTCGACAGTCCAAGACTCGCGCTATTCTGACAAATTCGCCTCTCTTCACTTCCAACTCTGTTTGCTGATCCTGCCAGTAGACACGTCCATAGTCTACTATTATGGTGCCGTCAAGGTTGTGAGCAAGCCCAATACCGCCCGCCATCTCATAAGAATCCCAAGAGTCTTTGCCGCGCTGATTTACGTAAATACATGTAACTCCTTTCTTCTGGTTATGTCTAGCCAACTCCATGACTCGATATTTCAACGCACCCCTATAAGATTCGAGAACGGTCACGGAATCGATTATGGCTAAGTCAATGTTTTCCTTTTCTACAACGTAGCGGTAGGTCTCTGCAAACGTGTCCCAGTCAAGTAACTCTGGAAACATAACAGTATCTAGCACAAACAGGTTCTCCTGAATTTTATTCCAGTTTTTTCCCAAAAAATCAGCTTTCTCTTTAATGCGAGACTGCAGGTCAAAACGGGGCGTAGGACTCTGCCAAGTGTCTTCAGCAGTCGCGTAGAGAACCTTCTTTCCTACAGAAGAAACATTTACAGCGATTTCCTCCACAAGAATAGATTTGCCCGCGCCTGGCAACCCGGTAAGCGCGAACTGACCTACAATAGGTAGACCATTCAAAGTTTTTCCTTCGGGAGTGAAAAACAAGTAATCAATGAAAGTTCCTGTGGGAAGGGCTACTAGGGTTTTTTTGGCCTCTTCGGCGGCGCTCGGTCGCAAAACTAGAGAGCTAAGCTTTTTTTCTTTGCGTTCAATTTCGGTTGTCATGGGCTTTGTAGCAAGCTTCCACTCGTCAGCTGGCTCTCTCGCCTCTTTCATGGCGTTAGCCAATGTCTTAGCCATCGCTTTAACGATTTTATCTACATCTTGTGGCTTCCGTTCTTCCACAGTGGCCGCCACAGCCTCTTCCCGCTTTGCCTCAGACACTGCTGGCTCAGCAACGGCTGTTAGAGTCCACATCTCCCCTTTTCTTTCAACCATTCCCTCAGCTTTCAAAGACTGGAGTATAGCATAGGCGGAATCTGGCCCATACTTCGATATGTGAAGTTCTTTGGAAACTTCGTCAAGAGAAGCTTGATTGTCATGGTCTTTGAGAAAATCTAAAACGTCCTTTTCCTCAACCATTCTTCTATTACCCCAAAAGTCTAATGTGGTTTTCTGACTAAAAGCTTCTTGCTTAACAGTGAAATAGGCAAAAGATAATAAGTCCTTAGAAAAGTATGAACTCTTAGAGAGAGGGAAAAACTTTGGACGTTTTTGAAGCTATAAAAACTCGGAGAAGCATCAGAAAATATAAATCCGATTCTATTCCCGATGAAAAACTAAAGATGATTTTGGAAGCTGCTCGTTTGGCACCTTCTGCTGCTAACCGTCAGCCGTGGCGTTTCGTGGTGGTGTGTGATGCGGAAAGAAAGAAGGCTCTGGCAAAGGCATCGAACAATCAAACATTCCTTGCAGATGCTGCCGCTATTGTAACCGCTATAAGCGATCCTGACATATCGAAAAGATGGTACGCGAAGGATCCTATGATTGCCGTGGAACACATGGCTCTGACAGCTACATCTCTAGGCTATGGCACATGCTGGATAGGCGCCTTTAACGAAGAGGAAGTGAAGCATCTGCTCAACATTCCTAAAGGAATGCGTGTAATTGCACTGTTACCTATTGGCATACCAGACGAGACACCCCAACCTAGGCCGAGAAGAGAAATTTCAGAAATTTTCTTTGAAGAAGAGTACGGTAAACCTTTAGATTCGCGGTGATTTTTTGTGAATATTAAAAGGGTTTATGACTACATCGACAAGCACTCGCAAAACTTCATTCAAGAATTGGCAAGGCTAGTGAAACAGCCCAGCATCTCTGCAAAAGGCGAAGGAATGCAGAAATGCGCAGAAATAGTTGAGAAGATGCTGCGTGAAGTTGGGTTTTCTACTCAAGTAATTCCTGAAAAGAATGGAAACCCCGTTGTTTACGGAGAGCTAAAGTCGCAAAACTCAAAGAAAACCTTGCTGTTCTATGACCATTATGACGTTCAACCGCCTGAACCCTTGGAAGAATGGAAGTTCGATGCTTTCAGCGGCAAGGTTTACGAGGGAAGAATTTATGGTCGAGGCGTCTCGGATAATAAGGGAAACATTGTTTCGAGAATAAAGGTGGTTGAGGCTTTTCTTAAGGCTGTTGGCGACGTTCCTGTGAATGTGAAGTTTGTTGTGGAAGGTGAAGAGGAAATTGGCAGTCCACATTTTGCTCCTGTTGTTAAGCAGCATAAAGACTTGTTTTCTAATGATGCTACGATTTGGGAGTTTGGCGGAACAAACTATGAGGGGCGCCCTGAGATCTATCTGGGTCTAAAAGGCGTCTTGTCGGTGGAGCTGAGGACCAAGGGCGCATCAAGGGATGTTCACTCTGCAAACGCTCCACTAGTTCAAAATCCTGCGTGGCGCCTCGTTTGGGCTTTAAACACGTTGAAGAATGAAGAAGACGAGATATTAATCGAAGGCTTTTACGACAATGTTGAACCACCCTCCAAAGAAGAGCTTCAACTGTTGGACGACATCCCCCTCGAAGAAGAAAAACTGAAAAGAACTTTGGGCTTGAAAGAGTTTCTGCACAAGAAAACTGGTAGAGAAGCCAAGAAAACGCTGCTTTACAGCCCCACATGTACAATTAACGGTTTTCTCGCAGGGTATACTGGACCAGGTTCCAAAACGGTTTTGCCAAAGGAAGCTATGGTGAAGCTTGACTTTAGACTTGTGCCGAACCAGATGCCTGACAAAATTTTAGAAAAACTTAGGGAGCACTTGAAGAAAGGAGGCTTCAAAGACATAGAAGCCATACGCTACGGTTCGACTGAACCGACAAAAACTCCAGTGACAGACAAGTTTGTGAATGTTGTCGTTAAGGCGGCGGAGAAGATTTATGGAAAAAGGGCTGTTGTGTATCCTACCAGTGCGGCTTCAGGACCTATGCATTTGTTTCGAAACTGGCTAGGTTGTCCTGTTGTTTCTGCGGGCTGCAGTCACGCGGATGCGAAAGGTCATGCTCCGAACGAAAACTTGACCATAGAAGGTTTCATAAAGGGAAGTAAATTCATGGCAACCGTCTTAAACGATTTCAGCCAATCCTGATTACTATTAGGTCTTCAAATATGTGCATCCATTGAACTAAATATTTTCTAAATGTGAGAAATGCGGAAAAGCTACGATAGAGCCAAAAGAATAAAGAGCACAAAATCCTGAAGTTGCAAAATATCTTAAGGACTAGGGATCATTTGGAATTTAATCGAATGATTTTTAGTAAAAAGACAGGTACTGAGGCAAAAGACAATTAGATGTCAAATGACAGAAGAGTACTATTGATGAATATGGGGCAAAATTTCCATCGGATGACAGACAAGGCACCCAAGCCTACCGAACAGGAAATGGTAAAGTTCATAGGAGAACAGGCAAAAGAAGCTTGGCTAGAGGTAAGACGGTTCATTGAAGACAATTATGGTCTTATACCTGAAACAATATTTTATGGAACAAAATACGGATGGACAATCCGTTACCGCAAAAGCAGAAAGACTCTATGCTCGCTTTTCCCAGAGAAAGGCGGATTTACAGTTTTAATAGTTCTTGGCAAGAAAGAATCCGAAAAAGCTCTTTTAATACGAGATGAATTAAGTTCCAAAATCCGTAAACTTCTAGGGGACACGGAACAATTGCATGATGGACGCTGGCTATGGATTAGACTATTAACAACAAGCGATACCAATGACATAAAGAAACTTTTACAAATAAAAAGAAAACCAAAGAAGATTTGAATCATAAAGCTTTGGCAAACATCAAACGACTAATTACTCCCGAGAATTCTAAATTCAATTATCCTTCTTTCCAAAACACAAGATTGACTTGGCTTATTTGCCAATCATCAACTTCTTACATAACTTTACATAGCCAAAAGAAAACTTCCCTAATACTCAGAAATATATGCGAAAAAAGACCCATATTCCAAAGGCATACAAGCAGAGGTTTTTCACAGAAAAAACAAACTCCTCGCCACAATTAGGATCTACTAGCCGCCAATTTGGAGTATACAGTATAGAGCCTAATCTAAGCGCCACACACACAAACACTATAAACAACCACAACAAACACCAAAAGAAACAGGGAAACCCCTTTGACAAAACTCTTCGGAACAAGCGGCATAAGAGGCAAAGCCAACAAAACCATAACACCACAACTCGCCCTCCAAATCGGCCAAGCCCTAGCCACCCACACAAAAGCAAAAACAATACTCACAGCCCAAGATACACGCACAACCTCCCCCATGCTACAACACGCATTAACAGCCGGCATAACCGCCTGCGCCGCCACCGCTTTACAACAAGGCACGATTCCAACACCTGTTCTAGCATACTTAACAAAACAAACAAAAGCCGACGCAGGAGTGATGGTAACCGCCAGCCACAACCCTCCAGAATACAACGGCATAAAACTCTACAACCCCGACACAACAGCCTACAACCAAAAACAACAAAACCAAATAGAAAAAACAATAACCAAAAAACAATTCAAACTCGCAACATGGCAAAACATAGGCAAAACCATCACAATAAACGAAACCCAACAATACATCGAAATGATAACAAAAAACGTCAAACTCAAAAAACCTTGGAAAATAATCATAGACTCCGGAAACGGAGCCACCAGCCAACTTGTACCTCAAATATTTCGCGAGCTAAATTGTAACCTAATAGCCGTTAATTCACAGCCAAACGGACACTTTCCAGGAAGAAACTCCGAACCCAACGAAGAATCGCTCAAGCCACTATGCAACATGGTAAGAAGACTAGAGGCTGCCTTGGGAATAGCATATGACGGAGACGGAGACAGAATGATAACAACAGACGAAAAAGGACGCATAACACCATTAGACCAAACTTTCGCCGCCTACGCTGCTCATGTGATAAAACAGCGGAAAAACAAGACAATAGTTACACAAGTAGAAGCTTCAATGTGCATCGAAAAAATGATTGAGGCTGAGGGTGGGAAAATTGTTAGAACAAAAGTGGGCGACGTAAACATCACAGAAGCCATAAAAAAACACAGCGCAACCTTCGGAGGCGAACCCTGTGGTGCATGGATACACCCAAACTACCATTACTGCCCAGATGGCATCCTCTCATCAATCCTACTCCTCAAAGCCCTAGAAGAAACAAACCAAAACTTGTCCTCTTTTGTTTCCAAAGTACCTCAATATCCACTGTTGAGGCAGAATGTTGCATGCTCAAATTCTGTCAAACCCATTGTATTGGAAAAGGTGTATGAAGCCTTACCTGCAATCTTTTCCGATGTTAAAGAACAATCGAAAATAGACGGATTTCGTTTAGCCTTGAAACAAGGTTGGCTTCTAGTAAGACCTTCTGGAACAGAACCTTTAATGCGAATAACAGTAGAAGCAGAAACCAGAAAAACTTCAGAAATAATTATGAAAAAAACTGCAAAACTAATTGACA
This sequence comes from Candidatus Bathyarchaeota archaeon, assembly GCA_029882535.1. Classification (NCBI taxonomy): domain Archaea; kingdom Thermoproteati; phylum Candidatus Bathyarchaeota; species Candidatus Bathyarchaeota archaeon. The sequence continues at coordinate 23,717 of JAOUKM010000004.1, read as the reverse complement.
AACTAGTCAAGGAGACAGGTTAAATGAAAGCAGTAATTTTAGTCGCTGGGAAAGGAACCCGTCTTCACCCACTTACACTTACACGTCCTAAACACCTTGTCCCAGTTGGTGGAAAACCAATAATAGACCACATACTAACTGCTCTCAAAAATGCAGGAATAAACGAGGTAGTTTTCATCGTTAATTACATGGCGGAACGCCTTCAACATCATTTGGGAGACGGAACAAAATACGGGATGAAGTTCGAATATGCGGTTCAGAAACAGCTCAATGGCACCGCTGATGCCACAAGTTTTGCAGAACCCTTCATGAAAAAAGACTTTCTCTTAACCTACGGCGACTGGCTAACAACTTCAGACGCAATAAACGCAGTTCTCAAAATACATAGAAAAGAAAAACCTGCGGCTACAATGGCGGTTGTTTCTGTTGAAAATCCTGAACACTATGGCATAGTTGAACTTGAGAATTCTTTTGTCAAAGCTATTGTAGAAAAACCTCACCGAGATGAAGCTCCAACCAACTTGGCGAACGCAGGCATCTATGTCCTTTCAACAGAAATTTTCGAAGCAATCAAACACACAGAACAATCTCCAAGAGGAGAATTAGAAATAACCGATTCGCTCTCATTACTTTTAGAAGAAGGACACAAAATTGCTGCTGCTAAGCTTTCAAGCAGCGAAATGTTTGATGTGGGACTGCTGTGGGATTTGTTTGAAGCTAACCGATGGGTTCTCGAAAAGACAAAACCAAAAAAGGAGGGGCAAATTGAGGATGCATCTCACTTAATAAGTCCCATAACCATTGAGGAAGGCGCAAGAATCCGTTCTGGGACATACATCGAAGGCCCTGTCTTCATCGGCAAAGACAGCGACATAGGACCCAACTGCTTTATCCGTCCTTACACTAGCATTGGCCAAAAAGTAAGAATCGGAAACGCATGTGAAATAAAAAACAGCATTATAATGGATAAAACACACATCGGCCATCTATCCTATATAGGCGACAGCATAATAGGCGAAAACTGCAACTTCGGCGCAGGAACCACGATTGCCAATTATCGCTTAGATGGCAGATCAGTCAAAATGAAGGTCAAAGACAAAGTTTTAGACACTGGAAGAAGAAAACTCGGCGTTGTGCTTGGTGACGACGTCAAAACTGGGATAAACGCTTTGTTTATGCCTGGAGTGAAAGTGGGTAACAACTGTTGGATAGGCCCTAATGTCGTCGTATATCGAGACGTGCCTCCAAACACTATAATCATGTTTAAACAGGAACAGGGACAACGCAAAAAACTGTAAAAGAGTTCTGAAATATCAAAATCCTAAAAAGGTGTACTGTTATAATATCACGACAGAATTAAGAAGGTAGAATAAGTTGTCAGCAGCACAGAGAAGGTTTTTCAGTGAAATAGCGACTTTGGTTGACAAAAGAGTTACAGTAGCAACCCTCAACGGAAAATCCTATAGTGGCACACTTGTCGGAATAAATCCAGACAACATGAGCCTCTGCTTATCAGATGCAAAAGACGAAAAGGGTCAAACATTGCACAGAGTTGTGTTAAACGGTAACGTCGTAGCTAAGATATTTGCAGTTGAAAAGCCCTTTGATTTGAAGGCTCTGGCGGAACGTTTAGAGAAAGTGTTTCCGACTATGGTTAGGCTTTACGAGGATAAGGGTTTCATCTGGGTAATGGAGAAAATCAAAGTCACAGAGAAAGGTGTTGTAGAGGGAACTGGGCCTGCAGCTGAGCGTGTGCAGAAGGTGTATGGGCTGTTTTTAAGCGAGATGAAGACTTAGATAAACCAGCGGAATTGCGATTCCTCTTTTCTTCTTTCTTTTATTGATCGTTCGAGCAAACCAAAGTTTTCCAAAGTGCTTCGCATAATTTCCACAGTATCATTTAAAGTGTCAAAACTAACCTCTAAATTCAGCATTTTACAAACTACATTTAAAACCTCACGAGTAGCTATACTGTCGGGATAAAGCCCCAAAGTTTCAGCCAACAAACAAAAGCCACGGAAACCCCTTAGTTTCCCAATTCCTACCAGAAGACCTGCAACTCCGAAAATCTGGCCTCTAATAATTTCAGCGCCTACCTCCAACAATTCGCTCACCGTTTCCTTGTCTGTAGCAGCAAAGTAAAGCTTCGGCTTATCAACCTCTTGCACTATTTTCAAACCACCCATAGTTATCACGAAGCGACAGCCAAATTTTTTGGATACGTCAAGGATGTGCCCACAAAGCTCATATTGCCCTGTTGTAGTCAATGCTTGAGTGTTTCCGTAAAGAATGATAAGATCCCGTTCCCCTTCTTTCCCCTTATAATAATAGAGCTCGTTAATGGGATAGTGCATTTGTCCTTTTTCAGCAGTTACGGCGAAGTCTTGGAAGGAAGAGCAGCGAATCTCAGCAAAAAGATTCGCCTTCAATTCCCGAATAAGATGTAACGCTGCTATGTTGGCAACGAATCCGATACCAGGTAAGCCTTCTATCAAGACAGGATCTCTTAACTTTGGTTTTTCCCGTAGAGAAACGACGCAGACCATACTTCTTGCTTCTCCTAAACGAGTACAAAGAAATAATAGTGGAGATATTAAAGCATGTTTCGGCAGATGAAACAAAATGAGCTTTGAAATACGTGACAGAGACATGCTTGCAAGGCTAGGGAAAATAAAAACTAAAAGCGGAACGATAGAAACACCCATTTTGCTTCCTGTAATAAACCCAGCTATTCAACCAATCTCGCCAAAGACTATGAATGAAGAATTTAACTGCGAGGCGTTGATAACGAACGCGTATATTTTAAAGAAACAAAGCGGTGAAGAGGCCGTAGAGAAGGAAGTACATAAGCTCCTTGATTTTGACGGCGTGGTCATGACTGACTCTGGAGCCTATCAAATTCTCGTCTACGGAAAAGTAGATGTTACTCCTGCAGAAATTGTGCAATATCAAGAACAAATTTCCACAGACATCGCTACTATATTGGACGTACCAACAAGCTGGCACACAACGAAAGCCTATGCAAAACACACCGTTGACGAGACAATAAACCGCACCAAGCAATTGGCAAAAATTAAAACTCGAAGTGATGTTCTATGGGTTGCTCCAATACAAGGCGGACAGTATTTGAACCTCGTCGCGTATTCAGCTAAACAGGTAGGAAAGTTGCCCTTTCAAATTCATGCTTTGGGAAGCCCTACCACAATTATGGAGCAGTATCTTTTTGACACGTTAGTTGACATGATTATGACAGCAAAGATGAACATGCCTTCGCAAAGACCTTTGCATCTTTTCGGTGCAGGCCACCCCTTCATGTTTGCCTTGGCCGTAGCTTTAGGATGTGACATGTTCGATTCAGCTGCCTACGCAATCTATGCAAGGCAAAACCGCTACATGACAGAATACGGCACGAGCAGACTCGACGAGCTTCAATATTTCCCATGCTCCTGTCCAATCTGTACAAAGAACAATCCGAAAGACGTTATGCACATGCCACAGAAAGAGAGGCAAGAAGCTTTAGCAAAACACAACCTCTACTCAAGTTTCGCAGAGCTAAAACGTATAAAACAAGCCATTATCGAAGGCAGACTCTGGGAATACCTAAAGGTAAGAGCCCATGCGCATCCTGCTTTGCTTCAAGCTGTAAAACGGCTTAAGAAATATGAGAATTACATAGAGCGCCACAGTCCAACAACCAAGAGGCATGGTCTCTTCTTTTTCAGCAATTTGGGACTCATGCGACCAGAAGTTGTACGCTATAGGAAGTTATTTGCAGAGAGATATTCGCCACCAAAAGAGGTTAAGATTCTTCTATTGCTGCCTAAACTCTCGAAAAGGCCTTTTCACAAGGCTAAAGAAGTAAAATTTTTGTTCAAAAATATTCAGCAGAGACTACTTGGAAAACGTGCTTTGTTTCACGTTTGTGTTTATGCAGCACCTTTTGGCGTGATTCCTTTAGAGCTTGATGAAGTTTATCCTTTATCTCAGCACGAAATTGCAACACCGTTGGACCTTGAGACCATAGATTACGTGGCTGGGCAGGTTAAAAACTATGTTGCTGCATCTTCTTACAAGAAGGTAGTCTTGGTTGAAGACTTGGTTTGGAAAGGCAAAGTTTCAGCGGCTTACAAGCACATCAAGAGAAAAGATTTATCAATAACAGTCTTAGGTGTAAAAGAGACATTGAACGAAGACGTTCTAAACGATATTGTTGAAACCCTTAGAAAATTGGTTGTTTGAGAGAAAAAGTAACATGCTTCGAGTGGACTTGCATTTACACACGGTTTTTTCAGGTGACTCTACAATTAGCCCTAAACTCATCGTAGACCAATTGCATTCACACCCTTTGATTAAAGGTGTAGCAATCGCAGACCATAACACTCTAGAAGGCTATTTCCAAGTCCATAGACTTGCCAGTGTTTATGAAGATTTAGTGATTTTACCCGGGATCGAAATAAGCACCGAGAAGGGAGACATAATTATTTTGGGAGTTGAAGAAAAGCCAGAATACCCAGTGACGTTAAACTCTGCTATTGAATTTGCAAAGACAAAAAACGGAGTAATTGTGATACCCCATCCGTACCGTTCCAGGGGCATCGGCGACTTAGCCATGGATATCGACGCCCATGCTATTGAAGTCTTAAATCCTACCGCTACACCTAAAGAAAATATGCTGGCTCAAAAATTGGCGAAAACAAAAGGCGTGTCCAGCGTTGCTGGAACAGATGCTCACAATGTAAGAGAATTGTGGACAGTATCCACAGAGGTCGATGCGCAGCTGACTGTTGAAAGCGTTCTAGACGCTATTCAAAAGGGTTTCGTTAAGGCTGTCGATTCTCGTGCAGCAAACTTGGTAAATAGAGATTGAAGGTGAGGAAGTTTACTTTAGAAATTAGGTTTCTTGGCGGTACCCTTGAAGTTGGAAGAGTCGCAATAGCGGTAAAAGCCAACAAAACGCAAGTTTTGCTAGACTACGGAATCATGATGGGTCACGAACCGGGTTTTCCCATGCATATTGCTCCTAAGGACATTGATGCGCTTATATTAAGCCACTGTCATCTTGATCACTCTGGAGCGCTACCAATTTTTTACATACAAGATAAGAAGCCTCTCTATGCTACTCGATTGACTTTGGAGTTGGCGCAACTGCTGATTAAGGATTTTATTCATCTTTCGGGCTATTATCTTCCTTTTGAGTATCTTGAATTAAAGTATATGATGCATAACTCTGTCTATGCAGATTATGGAGAGAAGAAAACTGTGGGCGACATAAGTTTTCAGCTTCTCGACGCTGGACATATTCCTGGAAGCGCTCAAGTTCTTATAGAAGCAGAAGGCAAGCGTATTCTTTTCACAGGTGACTTTAACACTTCTAAAACTCGTCTTTTATCATCGGCAGATAATAACTACGGAGAACTTGACGTTATAATAATTGAAACCACCTATGCAAACAACGATCATACTGAACGGCTAGAATTGGAGAAGAATTTTGTTGCTCACGTTACTGATGTTGTGGAAAAGGGCGGTACAGTATTAGTTCCTGCTTTCGGCGTCGGGCGCTCACAAGAAATAGCTTGCATTCTCGCAGCGCATCATTTTGAATATCAAATAACTATAGACGGTATGGCTCGCGCAGTTAATCGCATAATGATGGACAATACAGAATTTCTGCGTGATCCACGTCTCTTTATGGACGCTGTTCACGGAGCTATGTGGGTAGATGGATGGCGAGACCGCAGAACTGCAGCCAAGAAGCCAAGCGTAATTATTTCTCCAGCAGGCATGTTAAAAGGTGGGCCAGCCGCTTTTTATATTTCAAAGTTAGGCAAGAAATCCAGCAACGCCGTTTTCCTTGTAAGCTATCAAATACCAGGTACACCTGGTCGTGAACTGTTGGAAAAAGGAATGTGTGTAATTGATGGCAAAGTACGTAAAGTTAAGGCTCAGGTAGAACATTTCGATTTCTCTTCACATTGCGGTGCCAGTCAACTTCGAGAGGTTGTGAAGAATTTAGAAGGTAACCCTAAGGTATTTGCAGTTCATGGTGCTGAAGGAAACTGTGAACGATTTGCTAAACGGGTGAAAAAAGAAGCAGGTTTTAAGGCTAGAGCGCCAAAAGCAGGCGACAGGTTTACTGTTTGAAGGCAACAAATGACTAAGGTAGGCTTGCCGCTAATCTGCATACTTGTAGTAAAGCTTATATCTGCCGTTTCGCATTAGATATTTTCAGAATTAAAATAGATGAATATCGAATAGATTATGGTGAAAATCGAATGTCTGAAGACCTAAAAGAAGAAATGAAAGAACTCAAAGAAGAAATTGCAAATCTAAAAGAAGAACTCAGAGATATTGTGGAAAGGAAACAAAAAAGAAGCCGCGGCATATACATAGATGTAGGCAACCGTGTACACGACTACGTCGAAGATGTCATGGAAGGCGTCGCTGAAGGTATACACGGCGAGCTTGAAAAATCCATATTCATCGGTCCACAAGGCGTCCGAATCTTCAGAAACAGAAAACTGTATAGAAAAGAGGACGAAATTGAAGTTAGTTTTCACAAAGTGGCTAAAGTCATGAGTTCACTGGGTCACGAACACAGACTAGGAATATTAAATGAACTTATGAGCGGCGGAAAATACATTAACGAGCTGCAAGAGCAGCTTTCAGAGATTACCACAAGTACACTTTCAAGCCACCTTAACGTGCTTGAAGAAGCAGGGCTGGTGGTTCAAGAAAAAGTCAGGGGGCGCTACCTCATCACTATGCCAGGTAGAACTGCATACAAAATGGCACGACGTGTCACCAGATTTCTTGAAAGAAGGAACCACAAATGATATGGAAAAACTATCAACTAGACAGCACAGTTTCAAAAGCAACTGAAGACATAACATTGTGGCGAACAGGAAAAGGCATTTTAGAAATTAGCAAAGACACATTGGTCCTTCCGATAAAGCTAAACGAACAACGAAAAGGCTACGTATTCCACGGACATGGTAAACTACTTCTTGACACGGTGGTCGAAACTGAAGAAGGTGCAATCGGCAGACCCGTCGAGAAAGAAATCATCGAACCTTTTCTAATGTTGGGAGATATAGAAGAAATACAGCAACACCTCAGTACAGCAGACAAAGAAGACTTGACAGAAACCGGATATGAAAGTGAACAAAAATTTGTAACCAAAGCAGAAGAGCTGTGTGATCAGTTTTTAGGAAGGGGAAGGGTTCATAACCATAGGTGTTTCGGCGAAGACCATGGCTTTGTCTTTGCATTTTTAAATGAAGCAGACAAGTTAGACATTCTTGTGGCTAAAGATTCTAAGCTGGTATATAAGGCAATGGACATAGTTTTTGTGTCAAATAAAAACAAGGTAGTTCTGAAAAGTCCTAGTGAAGTGGTTTGCACGGACAATGGAAAATCGGTCATTATCAAGAGAGGGAAATCGTTAATTATCAGAAAATAGTGCTTTTTCCAGCGCTACTACGGAATTCTCTTTTCTTTCCTTTTTTTGTAGGGAAAGTGTTATTCGCTAGTTTTAGAATGTGTGAATAAGTAGGCTAGACGCCATGGCTGAAGAAAAGTTTAGAGCGACTCCCATCTATATCGTTCCCATACTTTCAAGCCTGCTTGTTAGCATTTTGTGTGCGTTTCTAATCTTAGAATCTAAAGTAGAATTGACCTCTGTAACAATGCTCCCCGAGACAGGGTATGGTCCATTATTCAACGCAACAATTTTTGTTCTTGCGGCAGGATTTGGTGCCACTATAATATATTTTCTTTTAAAGTTTGGTGTGCATCGTTTTATCCATTTTTTAATGGGCGTTACGTTTTCTGTTCTCACATTTCTTCTCGTAATACTTTATTCTGAACTTGTTTTCGTGATTATGAACATAGACGTTCCTTCAGCGATGATTTTGTTTTTAGCCTTTTTTGCAACATCATTTGTTGTTCTGGAGGTTTTTCTGGGAAAAGGCAGGTTTTATGAGATTATCGTTCTTGTAATTGGAGGGTCTACTGGAACATTGTTGGGAGCCTCGATCCCCACGTTTAGTGCGGTTTTGATCTTGTTGTTATTAGCTGTTTATGATGTGATTGCTGTGTTCCACGGTCCCGTTGGAAAGATTGCGGAAATAGGCTTAGAGCATTTACCAGGCGCCAGTTTTTCCTTTAAGAAAATTTATGTGGGGCTTGGCGATTTAACATTTTATTCAATGCTAGTGAGTCATGTGTTTTTGAGTTTTGGCTGGAAAGCTTGTGCTGCAGCAACATGTGGAGTGTTATTTGGTTCGTTTCTATCCTTTAAAATGGTTGAGAAGAAAGGAATGTTTCCGGGTTTGCCTTTCTCTGTATTATTCGGTTTACTTGCTAGCTTTATAGCTTTACTGTGGTTTAATATCTGATATCTTTCGTACCATTACTCGCTTACATTAGCTTGAAACTTGAAGTCTTTATTTTGCCCTTTTGATCTATTTCTACTTCGAAGCTTTCTCTCCATGGATGCCCACACAGGTCTACGGGGCATGTTCCTTTAACTATCCACACCCCGTCTTTCTGTTCCGTTATGATCACAGTGACATCCTTTACGTTTTTCTTCTCTTTTACAAAATCAACTGCAATGCTTTGCGCATTTTCAAGTTCCACCATGCGATTCACCTAAACTATTGCATCTTCACACTCTGAATCTGATAAGAGTTATGAACGGATAATCAGTAACTTACTTCTTATTTCGCAGAATTAGATTTCTCGGATTTCGCAGCGTAATTTTTTAATAATTTCTTCCGCCTTTGTGGGGTCGGTCTTTAATGTGTAGAGTAGTTTTGGGGTGCGAAGTTTTAGCTTTACGGTTTTGGGAAGGCTTTTTACGGCGCAGTAAGTTGCATGTTCGCTTAGTTGGATAAACTTTTCTGTGTTCGCGATTTCTGTAGGCATAGTTTTCAGCTCTTTCATTGTGAAATGCGAAGTCTAGTATTTGTGTTTTTTGTGTAGCTTTGGGTGAAATACATCTTGGTGCACAAGTGATAATTATTTAATTTTCATTATCAACAAAAAACTTAAGCTTGATCAATGCAATACTAGTTTTTCCGTAGATAAGGGATTTGGCGCTTTTTCATTTTAGCTAACGATGGTTTTTCCGCATATATCAAAGCGTCAATCTTCTGTAAGTATTTTTCTTGCTCATACAGCCACGATTCATTTTTGAAAGATTTGTAAGGTATCGTATAACGTTGGGTGATTTCCATGTCCTGAATTACATACTCATATCCTTGCAAGAAACTTCTCCTAATTAATTCACCTAAGCTGTCTACAAAGTTTCTAAATTCCGCTAAGGGCAGATAAATGTGGGCAAAAAGCGATGGCTCTCCGAAGATTTTACCCAAAGAACGAGCAAACGGCTTGTCTAGCAGCGAACGCGCGAATTTTGACATATTTTCTAAGTTGTCAAACATGAACATGAAAAAGAACCCATTAGACCTTGATTTGTCGAAAGGATAATAAATGATTTGAAAACCTTCAAGCAAACGTCGATTGATAATATGTTTGTCGTAGTGATATTTGATCAGAGGCACACTAGTCTTCAACTTCGTGGCTATCGCTTTTAGACTTATTGTAGCGTCCAACTCGAGTTCTTTCAAAATGAAGATGTCCAATTTATCTCCCTTCAATGGGTACTCCGGCGGGTCTTTCAGAGTAAATGGTAATTCTGTTCCTTCAATAAGGGCTTCTTGAATCCATTCTTTCCAGAAGAAATCCCAACTTTCTGAATCCTCATCATACCAATCACATTTTAGGTTCACAGTTTGAAAGCAAGTTGACCAATGATGCCGAATACGTTCCGCAACTCCTTCGTTTTCCAAGTACTCCAGAAACCGTTCAAAATCAGGGCAGCGCTCTACCGGAACGGCAAAAATTGCAAAACACCCTTCAAATGAACCGTAGCTTCGAGAGATGTAGATTACATAATCATGGGCATCCAAGCACTTGTAGAGCAGATTTTCATAACCTTGAATGGCTTTTGCGAAGACAATTACTTTTTTAAGACCTATATTAGTGTGATAGACATTGGATTGTAAAAAAACTTGGGAAAGCATCTGTTTTAGCCTTCTGCGCAAAGTTGCCTCAGGCAAGCCAAGTTTTCTTGCAACTGACAGTATATTTCGCGGTCCATAAGTTCCTAATCCTTCAAGTATCCTCAAATCAAAGAAATCCAGCCTTCTTCGCATTTCTAACGCACCAGTCTATATTACCACTCAACAGATGCTTTTTAAGGTTACTTTGGAATTCCACCGCCAGGAACTGGGTCTCCTCCACCTGTTGGAGTAAAACCGCCGTCTAGCAATAGACTGTCAAAATCAAATATATTTGCAGTGTCTAAGTTTGAACAGACTGTTAAGATGGGTGATGCGGCTGCTGTTATGACGGCTGCGGTTGCAATGAGGAGGAAGGCGCAAAACAGAATCTTCCATTTCAAGAATGCTCACCTCCTTTCTTCATCTTTCGTTTAGAACTATAGATAATGATGACGAAAAGTTAAATATTACTTCCAATGCTAACTTAGAATTTCACGCATGCAGTTTTCCTTGGTTGGTGAAGGTTTGGGAATCAAAAAAGACAAGTTTCACAAAACGTTGCTATTCGCCTTGGATGAAAGCATAAAAAATATTTTTGGAAAAAATACAGCACAGGCAGTTTACTATCATCTGGAGAAAAGGCATCTGCTGAAACTTGAAGACATCCTTGAAAAACCCCAAACTTTCTCCGAGGCTATTAAAGAAATGTTCGGGGAAACAGGCGCTGAGGTGATTGAGACTCTACTTGTGAAAGATTTGCGTACAAAATTTAGAGTCAAAGGTCAAAGGAAAGAAACAGGCAAATTAGTCGATTGCTTAGACGGATTGAAAATCACATGCATCGAGAAATGATTGAGAGAACCTAATTCCAAAACACGTTTAATATAACTTAAGCAGCAGCCAAAAACAGAACAGTGGTGGGCCGAGCCGGACTTGAACCAGCGACCTTCTGCGTGTCAGGCAGATGTCCTAACCAAACTAGACGACCGGCCCTTAGGAATATTTTGTAAAAGGTATCTAATAAGAAAGCTTTTTGGTTGTTTGTTTAAGGGAGATACGATATGTGTGCGTGACGCTAGATCCTTCTAGGTTTTATTTGGCTCCCAATAGGCTTCGAATGAGAACAGTTACGTTTCTGCCCTTTCTCGGCTTGTTTATATTCTAGGTTCCATAAATTTCTGCAAAGGTGAAGAACGTGATTGTTGGACTGGACCATATTGGGATAGCCGTAAACAAAATAAACGATGTTCTACCCATCTACGAGCAGCTCTTAGGATTGAAACTGGAGAAACTGAAAGAGGCTAAGCAGCACAAGATTAAGGCGGCTTTTTTGGCTGTTGGAGAAACAAGCATTGAGTTGATAGAACCCTTGAACAAAGAAAGCCCAGTGTCAAAATTCTTGGAAAAGCGAGGTCAAGGAATACACCATGTAGCGTTTAAAGTTGACAACATAGAAAAAATGCTTGAACAACTAAGAGACAAAGGAGTAGTGTTAATTGACGAGAAGCCTAGAACGGGCATTGAAGGCGGAAAGATAGCGTTTTTGCATCCGAAAAACACTGGAAACATCTTAATAGAGCTGTGTGAACACTAGCTTCAAAAATGTCTAAACAAAACTCCGAAAAGCCATACAAAATTCAAACCACAGCCTTAGGTTACAAAATATACCACTACAACAATGTATATTCCACAAACGACACAGCTAAAGAAATCGCAAAAAAAACTAGTGAAGAAAGAATAGTTGTTCTCGCCGAAGCACAAACACGTGGAAAAGGCAGACTGGGAAGACGGTGGATTTCGCCAAAAGGAGGAGTTTGGCTTTCAATAATATTGCGACCACGAATAACTCCTATAGAAGCTTTGAAGCTAACTTTCATAACGTCATCAGCTGTCGCAAAAACAATCAAGACAATGTTTGGTTTAATGACAGAAGTCAAATGGCCAAACGACGTTCTTGTTAACGGCAGAAAAATCTGTGGAATTTTAACCGAGACAAGTAGCAAACGAAAGAGTGTTGAATCTATGGTTGTGGGAGTTGGAATAAATGCTAACATAGACTTGGAATGTTTTTCCCCTAGTCTCCGAGACGCTGTAACATCTTTGCAGTACGAATTAGGCCACAAGATAAAGCGAAAGGCATTGACTAGAAACCTTTTACGAAACTTTGAACATCGCTACAAATGTTTACAACGGGGATTGTGGAATGCTCTGTTACAAGAATGGAAAAGCATGGCAACATTTCTTGGCGAACAAGTGCAAATTACCAGTTTTGATGATGTTCTTGCGGGAGAAGCATGGGACATCGACGAAGACGGTGCCCTTGTTATTAGGCTTGAGAATGGCACACTAGAAAAGGTAGTGGTAGGCGATTTAACGTTAAGAAAACAGCCTTAGTCATTGCTACGTTCTTTTTTCCATTTTACTCCTTCAGGTGTATCCACTAGAATTATACCCATCATTCGTAGCTTATCCCGGATAGTGTCGGCGGTTTTCCAGTCCTTAGCTTTCCTCGCTTCCTCTCTCTTCCTAATTAACTCTTCAACTTCCTTGGGCAATTTTTCTTCTTTTCGTTTCCAAAAATCACCGAAAATACCTAAGACTTTATCAAAGTCAATCATCAAATTTCTTGCTTGCTCTGCTCCCGCTCGATCTATTCTCCCTTGATCGATTAGTATGTTTACTTCTTTTACGAGATTAAATACAGTTGCAAGAGCTTTGCTTATGTCCAAGTCGTAGTCCATCACGTTTTCAAAATCTTTTCTTGCTTTTTCGGTTAGTTCTTTGATTTCTTTGCCGCCTTCTCTGCGTTCGACTTCCTCGAGTCTTTCCATGAAGTCGTAGAGTCGCTGCAAGGTATTTTTAGCTGCTTCCAAGCTTTCCAAAGTGAAGCTGAATTGTTTCCTGTAATGTGTTGATAGTAAAAAGTATCTTACAGCAAAGGGATTGTGCCCCATGCGGAGTAAATCTCGCAATGTATAGAAGTTTCTAAGTGATTTGCCCATTCTTTCGCCTTTAATAAGCAGGTGTTCATTATGCAGCCAATAATTAACAAATTTTTTACCAGTCGCAGCCTCGCTTTGAGCGATTTCATTTTCGTGGTGTGGAAAGATATTGTCAACTCCGCCTGTGTGAATATCCAAAGTTTCACCCAAATATTTCATCGACATGGCAGAGCATTCAATATGCCATCCTGGTCTGCCTTTGCCCAGTTTTGTTTCCCAGAATACATTGTCATCGTCTGGGTCCCATGCTTTCCAAAGAGTGAAATCACTTGCTTGCTCTTTTCCATACTCGTCAACTTTGACTCTTGCTCCAGCTTTGAGTTTTTTTAGTTTCATTTTAGATAATTTGCCGTAATTCTTGAATCTCGAGATAGCATAGTAAATTGATCCGTCTTCGCCTCTATAACCGTAACCTTTCTCCATCAAAGTTTCAACTAGTCTAACCATTTCGTCTATGTGCTCTGTGGCTTTTGGAACAATTTTAGCTTTCTTAATGTTCAGCACCTGCAAGTCTTCAAAGAACGCGTCGATATATCGTTGAGTATATTGCTTAAGAGATATGCTTTCTTTCTGCATACCTCGAATAGTTTTGTCATCCACGTCTGTGATGTTCATCACATGCTTTACGTTGAAGCCTTGATATTCCAGCCAACGCCTCAGGAGATCAACAAACACATATGCCCTAAGATTGCCTATGTGTGCATAATCATATACGGTCAGTCCACACGAATATAGGCGAACTTTGCCTTCTTCAATAGGCTCGAAAACCTCCTTCTTCCGGGTCATTGTATTGTAGAATCGCAGCATCAGTATCACCATATTTTCAACGATATTCTGAAAGTTATGTTTTTCTATGTTTGACTAGTGAAGTAAATATATATCTGAAAAGAACAGTGTAGCAATTCGCGGGTGAGCTAATTTGGCGATACGAGAACCAACAGTGAAAGAAAAGATTCAGCGAATGCGTAAGCTGCGAGAAAGAGCGAAGCTTGGAGGCGGAAAAGAACGGATAGAAAAACAACACAAACAAGGAAAGCTGACTGCAAGAGAAAGAATAGACCTGCTTCTGGACGCTAACAGCTTCGTAGAACTTGACCCCTTCACAGTTCATCGATGCACAGATTTTGGAATGGCTAAAAGAAAAATTCCGGGAGACGGCGTGATAACGGGATACGGGACAATCAACGGGCGCCTAGTCTACGTTTTCTCCCAAGACTTCACAGTGGTCGGCGGCTCTCTTGGAGAAATGTTTGCCGAAAAAGTTTGTAAGTTAATGGATTTAGCCATGAAAACAGGTGCGCCGGTGATAGGCTTGAATGACAGCGGCGGCGCAAGAATCCAAGAGGGAGTTGCAAGCCTCGCTGGTTACGGTGACATCTTCTTTAAAAATGTAATAGCCTCGGGTGTTATTCCCCAGATTTCTGCTGTTATGGGGCCTTGTGCAGGTGGAGCAGTTTACTCGCCAGCCATGACCGATTTCATCATCATGGTTAAGGATACGAGTCACATGTTTATCACTGGACCTGAAGTTATCAAAACCGTCTTGGGACAAGAAGTTGATTTTGAAGAGTTGGGTGGCGCTCTAGTCCACATGCAGACTAGCGGCGTTTGTCATTTTATGGCTGACAACGAGCAAGAATGCATTGAACTCATTAAAAAGCTTCTCAGCTACCTGCCCTCTAACAACATGGAGGACCCGCCTACTGAAGAAACTGGCGATGACCCAAACCGCACCGACGATCATCTAGAGGAAATTGTGCCAGACGACCCAGACAAGCCATACGACACGAAGAACATAATCACTACAGTGGTGGACAACGGGGAATTCTTAGAAGTCCATCCCCTCTGGGCACCAAACATAGTAGTAGGATTCGCAAGATTAAACGGGCGTTCAATAGGAATCGTGGCAAACCAGCCAAAATATTACGCAGGCACCCTAGACGTAAACTCTTCAACAAAAGCAGCACGTTTCATAAGGTTCTGCGACGCCTTCAACATCCCCATAATCACCTTTGAAGATGTCCCAGGCTTTCTACCAGGCATAGACCAAGAACACGGCGGAATAATACGCCACGGCTCGAAACTTCTCTTTGCTTATTGCGAAGCCACTGTACCAAAAATCACTGTCATAATCCGCAAAGCTTACGGGGGAGCATACGACGTCATGGGAAGTAAGCACTCTGGCGCAGACATAAACTATGCTTGGCCATCCGCAGAAATCGCCGTCATGGGTCCAGCCGGAGCAATCAACATCATTTTCCGAAAGGACATTGCAAAAGCAAAAGACCCGCAAAAGAGGAAAAAAGAGTTGACGACTGAGTACCGTGAAAAATTTGCAAACCCTTACATTGCTGCGGAGAAAGGCTACATTGACGACGTCATTGAACCATCACAAACGAGGCCTAAGCTTATCAGTGCCCTAGAAATGTTGGTCACTAAGCGTGAATCGCGACCGCCTAAGAAACATCCTAACATTCCACTTTAAACGCTTCGAAAGGTTTGCTTGAAAAAAGCATTTCTTTGCGGTAATTGGTTAGAAAGGTAGGTTAAAATAGGAGCTTAGGGTTGTCTATTAATCCTCAACACCATCAAAACGTGGTTTCTCTTGGCTAAAACTGTCAAAATAACCGACACCACCTTCAGAGACGCCCATCAATCTTTGATGGCGACTTGCATGAGAACCGAATCCATGGTTCCCATAGCCGAAAAAATAGACCAAGTCGGGTTTTTTTCTCTTGAAGTTTGGGGCGGGGCCACCTTCGACGTCAGCATACGCTACTTAAACGAAGACCCGTGGGAACGCCTCCGTACATTAAAGAAACACGTTCGAAAAACGCCTTTACAGATGCTTCTACGAGGACAAAACTTGGTGGGCTATCGAAACTATCCAGACGACATTCTAGTCAAGTTTGTTAAAAAAGCTGCAAAAAATGGCATAGACATATTCCGCATTTTCGACGCCTTAAACGACACCCGCAATCTGGAAACCGCCATAAAAACCGTGAAGAAAGTCGACGCCCACGCCCAAGGCTCACTATGCTACACCATAAGCCCCGTCCACACAACAGACTACTATCTAAAAGTAGTCAGACGCCTAGCCGAGCTCGACTGCGACTCAATATGCATCAAAGACATGGCTGGCATGCTCATGCCCCGCGAAGCCTACAAACTTGTTTCAGCTTTGAAGAAAGAAGTCGGCTTGCCCATTCACATGCACTGTCACAGCACAAGCGGCACAGTTATGATGACTTACTTACGCGCCTGCCAAGCTGGAGCAGACATTCTAGATACTGCTTTCTCTCCATTCGCTTTGGGCACCTCTCAACCGCCAGTTGAAAGCGTAGTAGCTGGGTTAAAGGGCACCGAGTACGACACGGGACTCGACATGGAATTATTAGTTGAGATAGCTAAGTATTTTCGTGGTCTGCGAGAAAAATACTACGACCCCCTCCACTTGATTAGTCCCTTGGCTGAGAGAGTAGACACGTCTATCTTGATGCACCAGATTCCGGGAGGAATGTTTTCTAACCTAATTTCGCAGCTGAAGGAGCAAAACGCTCTAGACAAGCTTGACGTGGTCTTGAAGGAGGTTCCACATGTTCGAAAAGAATTGGGGTATCCACCTCTCGTCACCCCTACTAGTCAGTTGGTTGGAACACAAGCTGTTTTTAACGTTTTGTCGGGTGAACGCTACAAAATCGTGCCAAAAGAAGTGAGAGACTACATAAAAGGATTCTACGGCAGACCCCCAGCATCGATAAACGAAAAGATAAAGAAAAAAATAATCGGCGACGAAGAACCCATCGAATGTCGTCCAGCAGACATGCTTGAACCTGAACTCGGCAAAATACCCGAAGCTATTAAACCCTACATAGAGAACGAGGAAGACGAGCTAACCTACGCTTTGTTTCCTAAAGTTGCTGTGGAGTTTTTCAAGAAAAGAGAAGCAAAAAGAAAGGAAAAAGCCACGGCTTTAACTCCAGAAAAGCAGGAACTGGAAGAAGTTGCAGCGCTGTCAGTGGCAGTTGCAGCGTTTCTCAAAAGCACTCATGAAGTCAAAGCAGTTATCCCCGTCAGAAAACCTGGGACAGGGAGAATTTCGCCATGGGTTTTGGCAGCCAGACAAGAAATGGTCAAACAAGGTGGCTAAGAGCGTGCCTGAATATAACATAGTAATCGAAAACAGAACATACAGAGTAGAGCTTGTCAAAAAAGAAAGTAAACAGCTATTCGATGCAAAAGTAAATGACAAGCCAGTCGAGTTAGAAGTAGAAAAAAACGAATTGAATGCTATCTCGCCTTTAACAATTAAGATTGCAGGGAAAATGTATCAAGTTGAACTGGAGAAAATCGACAGACATGCGCCTTTCACTTTAAAAGTTAACGACATGCTTTTCAAGGCACAACTAAGAGACCCAGTTAAGAGAATAGCTACTCAAACACCTGCTGTACAATTTGTAGCTAGAACTGAAAGACGTCGAGGAGAAGTTGTTAAAGAAGGCGCTGTAGTGGCGCCCATGGCTGGAAAAATCGTTTCAGTCAAAGTAAAGAAAGGCGACGTTGTAAAGGCTGATGACGTGGTTTGCATTCTTGAGGCAATGAAGATGGAAAATGAAATCACAGCGATAAAGTCTGGGAAGGTTCAAGAAGTTAACATTGCAGAAGGCACACCAGTAAACGACGGAGATGTCCTAATCGTAATAAAATAGTTAATAGTGGAAAAGTTCTCTTGTCCCTTCTTCAATGTTAGATGAGTTCTGGAGCAGTCATTTCTAAGATTTTATTTTGGAAATCCGCATGCTTTCTAAACTCGCCTTCCATTTTGGATGATATCTCAGAAGTTGCAAACTCTTTACGCAGTATAAGCCTCCTTATCTTGAAGAGACTAGATTTTGCGTACATATCTACTATGGCTTCACCAGCCAACTGTCTTCCATAGATTATTGCAGCTCGCCATGTGATTCCTTCACTAAGTTGTGGGTATTTCCAATGGTAACCAAAATAGTCTTTTAGTTTTCTATAGTATCCCAGCAACAGAGCATCATCGTTGAATAAGATTCGAATAAAGGAATGTTCAGGGAGGTTGTCTCTAAGGTAATTTAGTAAGTCCAAGTCTTCTACGCGTACAAAATGACTATATTGGTCGTCTTCAAGTTTCACGTTTATAACCTTCTTCTCATTTAACAGAGCCTTTAGAATTTCTTTAGCTTCAGTTATGTTCCATCCCACCCAGTGAGCAACATCTTCTACAGCAAACGGTCCGTATATGCTGAGACATTTTAAGTATAGCCATTTCTTAGCTTCTTCTTCGCTTATCTGCGACATGTCCAACTTGTAGGGCAACTTTCTTATTGTATAGTAAAGCGGTTTTTGATTTTTTCTTCCCATCCGAGCGACTTTTCCATAGTTGCACAATTCGTAGAGAAGTCTCCTTGCTATATCTTTAAGCTGTGGATGCATGGTGCCAAAGAGTGTCTTAAATTTTGAAGGCGTAAACGGTCCATGTTCCTCCATAAAGCTAAACGCAATAAGGTGATTGTCAGTCAAGGAAAGCGGGCATTTTTGGTAAGAGGCTCTTCTGCGAGCCACGCTTCTTGTTGCCCTAAAATAATAGGGGTATTCATCAGTATTTACGATTCTCAAGGCTCCTCGCAACACATGCCCCTCAATTAAAGTGTAATTTTCATACCAGTAGTCAAACCATTTCGGCTTGAAATTTTCAAAACGATTAAAAAGCTCAATTAAATGACCACCATATTGGAGACCCCCAATAGCACGGACCACTGATAGCACATCATTCTTGCTTTTTCCCAGAGTACTAGGCGTTAATCGTAGTCTGCGAAGAGCAAACCCCCTGATAACTTCTTTAGAATAGGTTTCAACCAAATTAGGTCACAACAATTTTGGTTAGAGATATTCATTTTAGTGCTATAATTATTGAAACATCATTAACGTTAGTTCCTGTAAGACCTGTGAAAATAAGGTCATCCAACTTTGAAAAGAAACTGTAAGAGTCATTGTTGGCAAGAAAGCTTTTTGCATTCAGCTTCTGTTCCAGAGAACGGGTGATTGTTTTTCCATCCGCCAAAGCACCTGCTGCTTCAGTTGGTCCTTCTATACCGTCGGTGCTGAGTGAAGCAATTACCACACCGTTCACACCAGAAATCTTTAAAGCCGCACTTAATGCAATTTCTTGGTTTCTCCCGCCTTTTCCTTCTCCAATTACAGTAACTGTGGTTTCCCCGCCAGCAACGATTCCACAAGGCTTAGGCAACGGATTTCCAGAAGCCTCAACCTCTTCTGCTATGGAGGCTAACACTGTTCCCACATGTCTCGCTTCACCTTCAAGAAAAGACGTGAGGAAAAGCGAACGCAGACCAGCCTTTTGGAGCCTGTTGCAAGCAGCCACTGTTGCCGATCGATTGTTTCCAACAACAATGTTATAGACTTTTTTAAACGTTTTATCTCCTTTTTTCGGCGTTTCCGCAATTAATCTCTCCTGTCCCTCAACAAGCATAGTTTTGACAGATTGTGGCGTGTCTTCCCACAGATGGTAGCTTCTTAAAATTTCCACAGCGTCGCTAAAAGTGGTCGAATCGGGAACAGTAGGGCCTGAGGCGATGAAATCTAAAGGGTCGCCTATCACGTCGGATAATATTAGGTTAACAATTGTGGCTGGATAGGCTTTTTTCGCCAGCCATCCTCCCTTTAGATTTGAAATGTGCTTCCGTACAGTGTTAACCTCGTTTATCGTAGCGCCAGACTTCAACAGTGCATCGGTAACTCGCCGTTTGTCGTTCAGAGTTATTTTGCCACGTGGTAGCGGCATCAAACTCGACCCGCCGCCTGAGATTAAGCAGAGGATTAAATCGTTTTTCTCAGCGTGACCAACCAAATCCAACATTTCCTTTGCTCCTTTCATCCCTGCATCGTCAGGAATTGGGTGGCTAGCCTCTTGAAGCTTGATTTTAGGAGTTTTGCAGGAACGGCTGTTGTAGGGAATGTTAACGATTCCGCTTGATATTCGATTTCCAAAAATTGATTCTAGAGCCTCAGCCATCTTTCCACTTGCTTTTCCCCCGCCAACAACATAAATGCGTCGAAATTTTTTCAGATCAAATTTGTGCTGACCAATTCTTAGTGTGTTGTCCTTCACTGTGACTTTCGATCTGATTATTTCTTTTGGGTCTGCAGCCTCCAATGCCGCTTCTAAGGCGTTTAGTGCCAATTTACGGGCTTTTTTGTCAAGCTTGGATTTCGCGTTTTCTATGAGAGCTTTTTTATTTTTGATTTTTGGCATAGCTTCACCAGCGCTATATGCTTTAGTCAGTAAATTAATAAATTTGATAGTACTATTTGAACGAGAGTTAAGGTGTTTAATGTTGCAGAAACCCAAAGTATATGTAACCCGAGAGTTGCCAGAGAGAGGACTGCGCATAATTAAAGAACGATTTGACACAGAGGTCTGGACTGAATATGCTCCACCACCCAAGAAAGTAATTATTGAAAAAGCAGCTGAGGTCGAAGCCTTAGCCACACTCTTGTCCGACAAGATAGACGCAGAAGTGTTTAACGCAGCACCTAATCTGCAAATCGTCTCTCAACTCGCCGTAGGATTTGACAACATCGAAGTAAAAGAAGCCACAAAACGAGGAGTCTACGTCACCAACACTCCCGGCGTGTTAACCGAAACCACCGCTGATTTCGCTTGGACGCTTCTAATGGCGGCAGCGAGAAGAGTTGTCGAAGCTGACAAGTATATTCGCACTGGAAGATGGAAGGTGGGATGGCATCCCATGATGTTGCAGGGTAGAGATGTCTATGGTGCAACTTTAGGAATTATAGGCTTGGGAAGAATCGGCTCATCTATTGCAAAAAGAGCAGCAGGATTTGACATGAAAGTTATTTATTACGATGTGATTCGCAGGCAAGACTTGGAAAAAGAGCAAGGCATAGAATATGTAGAAATTGACAACCTACTTCAAAAAGCAGACTTCGTCACCGTCAATGTGCCCTTACTTAAAGCCACATACCACTTAATAGACGAGGAAAAGCTTAGATTAATGAAAAAGACAGCCATCCTAGTCAACAATTCAAGGGGGCCAGTCATAGACGAAAAAGCTCTCTACAAGGCTTTGAAGGAAGGCTGGATTGCGAGTGCTGGTTTAGACGTTTTTGAGCAAGAACCTACTTCAACAAGCAATCCGTTGTTAACGCTCGATAACGTAGTCGTTGCACCCCACATATCAAGCGCCAGTTTTGAAACCCGCTCAAAGATGGCGGAGATGGTAGCCGAAAACCTAATCGCCTTTTTCGAAGGCAGAATCCCTCCAAACCTCGTGAACAAAGATGTTGTGAATGTCAAAAAGCCTGGCTTGAAATAAGCCTAACACTTTCTCTTTATCACGTTTTTCGGTGATTGACAGTAAAAAAAGTAGATGATGGTTTACTGGAGTATTTTGTAGACTGTATCGCCTTCTCTTACACGGTCGTCTACTCTTAATCCAATGCTTTGCCCCGCCTCAGCCTTCTCAATGTTTGCGTGTTCTATCTGCATTGAATTAATGGTTTGTTCAACGTTCGTTGTCATGCCCTTTATGAGGATGCGGTCTCCCACAGAAAGTGTATCGCTTAACTCGACAACAGCTACACTTATTTTCACGAAATAATGAGTTACATTGCCAACTTCCTTTAGCTCACGTTCACCCAACTCTTTCCCTCCTCAACAAATCAGACAATAATAACAGAATAACCACAGCTAAATATAACTTATCTAGGATGATTTACAGTTTACGAGTGCATGTGTGTAAAGCTTAAATGGAGGCGTTTTGTTAATAGATTTGTGTTTATATGACTGTGGAAAGAGAATTTGGAGCAGACCCGGATCTGAAGAAGCTTTATCAGGTTTATCTTGCGATTGTGTTTGTATGCGGTTTTCTTTGGTGGATGATTCCAGTTGCCATTGTAATGTTTTTTGTTGAGATGCAGATTGGAGTTGCAGTTGCTTTGTCATTCTTTGTACCGCTTTTTATTGTTGTAGGGTTTGTCTTATACTGGATTCCTGAGTTTCATTCTTCAATAACTTATGCTCTTGAAGATGACAAGATTACAGTTACAAAGGGAGTATGGTGGAAGACAAGGAGTTTCGTGCATTACAACCGCATAACCAACGTTAACATTTACCAAGGTCCAATTTCTAGGCATTTTGGATTTGGCAAGCTCTCAATACAAACAGCAGGTTTCTCTGTTGGTAGCAGTAGTGGAAAGGTTGCAGAGGCAGTGATTTTTGGAATAAAAAACTTTGAAGAAATAAAAGACATAGTTATGAAGTTTGTTGAGGGAATGAAGCCGGAGGCAGTAGAAGCAGAAGCCAAGCCTTCAAAAGATGTGAACCAGCAGATTCTCGCAGAACTGCGCAGATTAAGGAAAGCTGTAGAGAAATAAGTCAACCCTTACATGATGCGCCCGCATATTCTTCTTAAGATAATCCTTGCCAAACACTTAGATCTGGATGATAATGATATTTCGTCCGTAACCTATGATAGAAAAAATCGAGATTCAGGTTTGTTTTGATATCAGGGCTGTTATCAGGGACCTCTTGATGACGAAAAGGGGAAACTGAAGACTAGAATATATTGCGAAGTACATTCGGTGAAATCATGTTTTTAGGGGGTTATGTCCTTCTATGACGAAAATGAAGTTTTGTATCATTTCTGTTGGGTATGGTACTATGAAGGTTAGGTTTATTGTTTCCATAAGGTATGTGCCAGTTCTGTAATCATCGCTGAATAGAAGTTGAACGGGCCTTCGTTGTATTGGTTGACGTTAATGCCCAAGCCAACAGAGACTGCATCTTCCGTATTGTTGTTTTCAACCAGACCGTTTATGATCTGAGTACGATAAGGTCTCTCGATTTGCCACGCATAAGCTAAGGGAAGAGCCAGTGACAACAACATAGCTATTATCATAATGATGGTCAATGTTCTCTTCATAGCTGTTCTTCCTCTATTGAGAGTGTGTATAGCGTCTCCGCGGCCGAGGGATTTAACACTCGAATGTACCAGTTGCCGGATTGGCTAATTGTGTGTGTGATTTGCTCTATGCCGTTAGGCTCTCTGGAAGAGGAGTTTGCAACTAGAGTTCCGTCAGGATTGTACAAGTATAGATCTAAGTAGAGTCCTCTAGGCTCTTGCATAATAAGCATCGCACTAACTGACTGCCCTTCCTCAAACCATATCATATACCAGTCTTCAGGGTCATCGATAAACTCGATGAAGGCCGTGTGGTTCCCAAAACTTATGGTTCTCGCCGTTTCAAAGCAGTCGCCTGCATCAGCAACCACATGCAGCACGATTGGCAACACCACCTTCCTGTAAGCCGTTCCATTATAATACGTGATTTCAGAAGACACAGTTATCTGGTGTGACTCATTATTAGCAGTTTTTAACTTCCAGGTTAAAGAAGCCTTGAAGTAGATACTTCTTGGCTGGTTAACCCCATCCATGTATACAGAAGCTTCCACGCACTCCTCAGAAGCTCTGCAATGACTATAGTCCACAACAGAGAGATTGTCAAACCAACCCCTTTCCTCAAGTTCAAACCAATACACCTTAGACGGCTGTATATCATCATAGAAAGTCACGTTGACATT